>ONXW01000060.1 GCA_900321915.1 uncultured Eubacteriales bacterium | reverse complement strand
GGCATGGCCCACGGCGGATTTGTCTTCCGTTCCGGGACTACGGGCGCAAACGGCGAGCACAAGCACATTATCGAGTACAGCCTGAAGCTGGATTCCAATCCGGAATTCACCACCAGCGTAATCACCGCGTTTGCCCGTGCCGCATTCCGCATGTACAGCGAAGGCCAGGTCGGCTGCAAGACTGTCCTCGACATTCCTCCGGCCTACCTTTCCGACAAGTCCGGCGAGGAGCTGCGGGCACACCTGCTGTAAAACAAACTGACGAAGTTAAACCCAAAAATCCCCGGGCCGCGGCCCGGGGATTTTTCATACGGATGGACGGAGCGGGCTACCGGTCCTGTTCCTTCAGGAAGCGGAGCCACTCCGCAATATGCTTTTCATAGCCGTTGTCCGAAGGGCGGTAGAAGGAGACATCTTCCATGCCGTCCGGCAGGTACTGCTGTTTTACGTAGTGATGGGGATAGTCGTGGGCGTATTTATAGCCCAGGCCGTGGCCCAGTTTCCCGGCGCCCCCGTAGTGGGCGTCTTTCAGGTATACGGGGATATCCCCGAGTTTTCCGCCCTGTACGGCGGACTGTGCCCCGAAGATTCCCGCGGAGGCCGCGTTGCTCTTGGGAGCGCAGGCCACATAGGCGGCCGCTTCGGCGAGGATCAGGGCGGATTCCGGCATCCCGATGCGCTCAGCCGCAAGGGCGGCGCTCACCGCCACCGTCAGGGCCTGCGGATCCGCCAGCCCCACATCCTCCGCCGCGCAGATCATGATGCGGCGGGAGATGAAGCGGATATCCTCCCCGGCGTACAGCATCCGCGCGAGGTAGTAGAGAGCGGCATCCGGATCGGTCCCGCGCATGGATTTGATGAAAGCGGAAATGGTGTCATAGTGATTGTCCCCGTCCCGGTCGTAGCGTACAGCCCGTTTCTGGATGCATTCCTCCGCCACGGGGAGCGTGATGTGTATGCGGCCGTCTGCGCCCGGCTCCGTGGTGAGGACTCCGAGCTCCAGGGCGTTCAGGGCAGCCCTGGCATCGCCGCCGGCCATATCCGCCAGGAATTCACAGGCCTCCTCTTCCAGGGCGACGTGATAGCTTCCCATGCCTTTTACGGGATCCTCCGCGGCGCGCCGGAGAAGCGCCATAATGTCCTCTTTATCCAGCGCCTTCAGTTCAAAGACGCGGGAGCGGGAGAGAAGCGCCCCGTTCACTTCAAAATAGGGGTTTTCCGTGGTGGCGCCGATAAGTGTGACGGTGCCGTCCTCGACAAACGGCAGCAGGTAATCCTGCTGCCCTTTGTTGAAGCGGTGAATCTCGTCGATAAACAGGATGGTCTTTTTCCCGTACATTCCCAGGGCATCCTTCGCGGCCTTCACCACCTCTTCCATATCCTTTTTTCCCGCCGTGGTGGCATTGATCTGCTCGAAGCGGGCGCTTGTTGTCGCCGCGATCACCCTGGCCAGCGTGGTCTTCCCGGTGCCCGGCGGGCCGTAGAAAATGAGGGAGCCCAGCTTGTCCGCCTTGATGGCGCGGTAGAGGAGCTTTCCCTTCCCGATGATATGCTGCTGCCCGACGACATCCTCCAGGGCAGACGGGCGCATGCGTGAGGCGAGGGGGGCCTCGTCCTCCAGGGTATTCTGTCTCATATAATCAAATAAATCCATGTCAGTGCTTCCTTTGCTTCCCGGATCAGGCCATCAGGGAAGAGATGCTGAAATAGCTGAGAATCACGATGCCCAGCACGATACGGTACAATGCGAAAAAGGTGAAATCGTTCTTCTTCAGGTAGCTTGTCAGGAATCGGATGGAGTAGACGGCGGCAAAGTACGCCGCGGCTGTACCGATCAGGATTCCCAGGAGCGGGATGGGCCCGAATCCTTCCCCGTTCCGCAGGAAAAGGAAAATCTCGCGCAGGGCTCCGCCGAATATCATGGGAACCCCCAGGAATAAGGCAAACTCGGTGGCCGTCTGCGCCGTGCAGCCGAACACGAGGGCCGCGATGATGACGCAGGTCGTCCGGGAGGTTCCCGGAAAGAGGGCCAGTATCTGGGAACAGCCGATAAAAAAAGCAGTCCCCGGGGTCAGCCGGGATAACCTGTCAATCTGCAGGTAGGAGGGCGTCCTGCGCCGGCACGCGATAAAAAGCAGGATACCGGCCAGGATTACCATGACGCCTGTCAGCCAGGAATTCTTCAGGGGCGCAAGGTGGCTTCCCAGAAGAAGGGTTACGAAAAATGCGGGCAGGCACGCGAGAAACAGCTTGAACCACAGTCTTCCCGCAGCCCTCCGCTTTGAACTCCCTGTCCGGAAGACAAACGGGATAAGCCGTCCCGTGTACAGAGACAGGACAGCCAGGGCGGACCCGATGCGGAGGAGCGCAAGCGTCAGGGAGAAGAGAGATGTATTCCTGTCCGCGCCAAGGAGGCTTCCGACGAGGAGCAGGTGTCCCTCGCTGCTGATGGGAAGCCATTCCGTAAACCCTTCCGTGATTCCGAGAATCAGGTCCTGTAAGAGTTCAATCAACATAGGCATTGTCACCTCAGATATCTTCGATCTGCCAGTCGATGGGGGTTATGCCGTGTTCCTCAAGGAAGCGGTTGGTCCGGCTGAAGGGACGGCTTCCGAAAAAGCCCCGGTAGGCCGAGAGGGGGCTGGGATGCGGCGCCTCCAGGATCAGGTGGTTCGGATTCGTCAGCATCGGCTTCTTCATCTGCGCAGGCCTTCCCCAGAGGATGAAGACCATCGGCCGGTCCTGCTCATTCAGGACCCGGATGGCGGCATCCGTAAATTCTTCCCAGCCGATGCCCCGGTGGGAACCGGCGCGGTGGGCCTGCACCGTGAGCACTGTATTCAGGAGGAGAACCCCCTGGTCCGCCCATTTTTTCAGGTAGCCGTTGTTGGGGATGCGGCATCCCAGATCGTCGTGCAGCTCCTGGTAAATATTGACGAGAGAGGGCGGTATCTCCACGGAAGGCCGGACGGAAAAGCAGAGGCCGTGGGCCTGGCCCGGCCCGTGGTAGGGATCCTGCCCCAGGATGACGGCTTTCACACGGGAAAGCGGGGTAAATTCAAACGCGTTGAAGATATCATCGGCCGGAGGATAGACGACGGTCGTCATGTAGGCTTCCCTCACGGCGTTGTAGAGTTTCCTGTAATATGGTTTTTTAAACTCGCCCGAAAGCGGCGCGAGCCAGTCATTTGCAATAGCACCCATGTCTTTTTCCCCTGTCTTGTCTGGTATTGACATTGTAATTCATTTGCGGCTTTAATGCAAACCATACAGGGAAAGGCAGGGCTTTACAATTTAAAATAATCGTATATAATAAAATTGTTCTTAAGTTCTGATTATCCTAAAGAAAAATATTATCTGAAGCACTTTTGCGGGATTCCCGAACAATCAGAGAGACAAAAGAAAAGCCTGCGGACCGCCGTTTGCGGCAGCCTGCAGCGGGAGAATGAATATATGAGAGAAAAACTTATGACGCTGCCCCTGTCTGAACTGCGGAAAATAGCGAAGGAGCAGGGACTGAAATCCATAACGGCGCTCCGGAAGCCGGAACTGGTGGACAGGCTTTTAAGCCTCGCCGGGGAGAGAGAGGCCGAAGAGGCCGCGCCGGTAAAGGATGCGGAGGCGCCGGCTAAGGAACCGGATGCGCCGGCTAAGGATGCGGAAGCGCCGGTAAAGGATGCTGAGATTCCGGCGGAGGAACCGGCGAGACCGAGGGAGAGGCGCGTCATCGCGCGCCGCCCGGAGAGGATGACCCAGCCTGCAGGCCCGTCCGGACAGCGGACATCCCAGCCCGCACCGGCAGCGGGACAGCGGCAGGCCCGGCCGGCGGCACCCGCGGCGCAGAAGGCGCCCCAGCAGCCTGCCGAAGGACTGACAGACAACGAGAAGATGGAGCTTGCGGAACTGGATTCCGGAATCGAAGCCTGCGGCATCCTGGAAGTGATGTCGGACGGGTTCGGTTTCATCCGGGGAGAGAATTTCCTGCCCACGGAGGATGACGTCTATGTGGCGCCCTCCCAGATCCGCCGATTCAACCTGAAAACGGGGGATATCGTCCGGGGAAGCAGGAGAATCAAGAGCGCCACGGAGAAGTTCGCGGCACTCCTCTATATCAATTCGGTGAACGGGTATCCCGCCGGGGCCATTACCCGCCGGCCGTCCTTCGAGAACCTGACGCCCATTTTCCCGAATTCGCGGATCCACCTGGAGCAGCCCGGCCTCAAGAATACCACGGCCATGAGGGTGATGGACCTCCTGGCCCCCATCGGCAAGGGGCAGAGAGGCATGATCGTGTCGCCGCCGAAGGCCGGAAAGACCACGCTGCTGAAGCAGGTGGCTCTGGCCGTGACCAGGCAGTATCCCGAGATGCACCTGATGATCCTGCTGATCGATGAGCGTCCGGAGGAGGTCACGGATATTAAGGAAGCCATCACCGGGCCGGAGGTCGAAGTGATTTATTCCACCTTTGACGAGCTGCCGGAGCGCCACAAGCGCGTGTCGGAGATGGTTATCGAGCGGGCCAAGCGGCTTGTGGAACACGGGCGCGACGTCATGATCCTCCTGGACAGCATCACCCGCCTGTCCCGGGCTTACAACCTGGTGGTCCCGCCCAGCGGGCGCACCCTGTCGGGCGGTCTCGACCCGGCGGCTCTTCACATGCCGAAGCGGTTTTTCGGCGCTGCCCGGAATATGCGGGAGGGCGGGAGCCTGACGATCCTGGCCACAGCCCTCATCGACACCGGGAGCCGTATGGACGATGTGGTCTACGAGGAATTCAAGGGAACCGGCAATATGGAGATTGTGCTTGACCGGAAGCTGTCCGAAAAGCGCATTTTCCCGGCCATCGATATCCTGAAGTCCGGCACCAGGAGGGATGACCTCCTGCTGAGCCCGGAGGAAGCTGAGGCCGCGGACATTATCCACAAGGCCACAAACGCGGCAAAGCCGGAGGAGGCGGTGGAGAAGATCCTGGAGCTGTTCGCCCACACCAGGAACAACCAGGAATTCGTTGCCATTACCAGGAAACGAAGAATCTTCTAATTCCGTCTTGCATTCTGCCTGTCGTTATGCTATACTGCTAAAGCTGTCATTTTATCCGTTTTGCGGAGAAAGGACAGGGTTCTGATTTCTGCGTGAGTCGTCCTTACGGGAAACGGATATGCAGGACCTGACATATAGGTGCATGCGGTCGGGAATCGCATAATCGATCAGAGAGGTGAAATGAAATGAGAGAAGGAATCCATCCGGCTTACTATCAGGCAAAGGTTGTCTGCAACTGCGGCAATGAGTTCGTGACAGGCTCTACCAAGAAAGACATCCACGTTGAAATCTGCTCCAAGTGCCATCCGTTCTACACAGGCCAGCAGAAGGCAGCCGCTGCTCGCGGACGTATCGACGCATTCAACCGTAAGTACGGACTGAATAAGTAATTATGAACAGCGGGGTTGAGTTCTGAGGGACTCAGCCCCTTTTTCAGTTTATCTCAGTGGGACTCGAACAAAAAGGAGTGCTGAACTTATGAAGTATTCGGGTATCGGCGGACAGGCTGTGCTCGAGGGCATTATGATGATGAACCGGGAAAACTACGCGGTGGCGGTCAGGCGTCCCGGCGGCGGCATTGCCCTGAAGAAGGACGAGTATCACAGCATTACCGAAAAGCATGCCCTGCTCCGCCTGCCTTTTATCCGCGGCGTATTCCGGTTTGCGGATTCCATGATTGTGGGAATGCGGACGCTGAATTATTCCGCGGAGATTTTCGCGGAGGAAGAGGGAGAGCCGGAGGAGCCTTCCCGGTTTGAACAGTTCCTGGACAGGATTTTCGGGGAAAAGCTGGAGAAGATAATCATGGGGGCGGTGATGGCGTTTTCCTTCATCGCGGCCATCGGCATCTTCATGGTGCTCCCGCTGCTCATTGCCGGGCTGTTCCGCCGTTTTATCTCCTCGGATTCCCTCATGGCCTTTATCGAGGGCCTGATCCGCGTTGCCATCTTTATCACGTATATCAAGCTGGTTTCCCGGATGGAGGATATCCGGAGGACCTTTATGTACCACGGCGCGGAGCACAAGTGCATCAACTGCGTGGAGCACGGCCTGCCCCTGACGGTGGAGAATGTGCGGAAGAGCTCCAAGGAGCATAAGAGGTGCGGCACCAGCTTCCTCCTGATTGTCATGATGATCAGTATCCTGGTTTTCATGGTGGTACGGGTGGACACTATCGGCATGCGGATCCTGAGCCGCATCGTCCTGGTGCCGGTGATCGCCGGAATCTCCTACGAGGTCCTGCAGAAGGCGGGCCGCAGCAGCTCGAAGCTGTCTGATATCGTGGCGAAGCCGGGACTCTGCATGCAGGCCCTGACGACGACGGAGCCGGACGATTCCATGATAGAGGTGGCCATCACGGCGACGGAAGCCGTATTTGACTGGAAGGCCTATCTCCGGGAGAATTTCCCGGACACGGTGATCCCGGAGGAGACGGGCGCCGGGACGGGGACAAAGACCCCGGAGGAGACGGGCGCCGGGACGGAGGCGGAGATCCCGAAGGCGGTATGACGATCCGCAGGACAGAAGAGACCGGCCCGACCTGGAGGGAGCTCCTCAGGGAAGGAACACGCATGCTTTCCGCGGCCGGCGTGGAGGAGGCGGAGCTGGATGCCTGGTACCTGATGGCGGAGGCATTTTCCACAGACCGGGTCCACTATTACATGGAACAGGACAGGCCGGTCCGGCAAGACCGCCTGGAAAAGGGCATGGACCGCTATATGCGGATGCTCGCGGAGCGGGCCCGCCGCGTGCCGCTCCAGCACATCCTGGGAACCGCGTCCTTTATGGGCCTGGAATTTGAGGTGAATGAACACGTCCTCATCCCGCGGCAGGACACGGAGGTCCTGGCGGAAACGGTGCTCTCCGAGTGCAACTCGGAAAGCCTCGCGATCCTGGATGTGTGCACGGGTTCCGGGTGCATCGCCCTGTCCCTGGCAGTGCGGGGGAAATATGCCGCTGTCTGCGCGACGGACATCTCCCGGGAGGCCCTGGCTGTGGCCAACCGCAACGCCAGGAGGCTGTTTTTCGGGCAGAAGGGCGTAACACGGGCATCGGCGGAGCATATTTCCGACGACCCCTGGAGGACAGACTTCACTGTGGAAGCGGGAAAGACCAGGACCCTGGTGCTGGCGCAGAGCGACATGTTCCGGCAGATCCCGGAAGGGGACCGGTTTGATGTGATTGTGTCAAACCCGCCGTATATCGCCGCTCCGGTGATAGAGACCCTTTCCCCGGAGGTAAGGGATCATGAGCCCCGGACTGCCCTGGACGGCGGCCCGGACGGGCTTTTGTTTTACAGGATCCTCGCGTCCGAAAGCCCGGCGCACCTGGTCTGCGGGGGGAAGGTTTATTTTGAGATCGG
>ONXW01000010.1 GCA_900321915.1 uncultured Eubacteriales bacterium | reverse complement strand
GCAAGCTCGTTCTCCATGACGTCGGTAGCGTAGCCGCCGATCTTGCCGGCCTTCAGGGCTTCGTACATATCCTTCTCGTTTACGATGCCGCCGCGGCTCATGTTGAGGACGATGCAGTCATTCTTCATGTACTCGATGGACTTTGCGGAGACAAGGTCCTTGGTCTCCGGGGTCAGCGGGACATGGATGGTAACGTAATCGGAAACCTTGAGGAGCTCTTCGGTGCTGAGGCCCTTCGCGTGCTCTTTCTCAAAGTCTTCCTGCTTCAGGTAGGGATCGTATGCGACGATATCCATCTTGAATGCGCGGGCGAGCTCTCCGACCCTGCGTCCGATACGGCCGAAGCCCATGATGCCGAGGGTCTTGCCTCTCAGCTCGCGGCCGACGAATTTATATTTATCCCACTCGTGGTTCTTGGTCACGTCGATGTGTGCCGGAACTACGTGACGGGACATATCAAGCAGCTTGGAGATGGTCAGCTCTGCGACAGCGTTGGCGTTCATGCCCGGGGCGTTGTAAACCTGGATGCCGTTTGCCTTGGCAGTCTCAAGGTCAACATGGTTCAGGCCTACAGAGCAGACGCCGATAACCTTAAGGTTCTTTGCAGCGTCCAGGATTCTCTTGTCGATCTTCGGGTCCACGCGCATGATGAGAACATCATAATCCGGGATCAGGGCAGCGAGCTCATCCTGGGTCGGGAGAATCTTGGTATCTACCTCCATATACTTGCCAAGCACTTCCTTGATGCCGGGGTATACTTCGTCAATAATGAGACACTTCATGATAATTTTCCTCCATTTGTTAAGCAGTAAATGCCTTCAAAGTACTGTAAAATAAGTATAACCCATGTGAAATTTTGAGTCAAGGATACGGGCGGTTTCCGGGGCGCAATTCCCCATTGCAGTTTAGCGATAACAGTTATAAAATAACACTATCGGTCCCTGCTTCCTGCGGGGATCACCGCAGGTATCCGCATCGGATCCGCCTGCGTCCAGGGCTGCATCTCGCAGGTTTCCCCGGATGATTTTGCCGTGCCCGCCGGGGCGGGACGGACTCCTTAGCTTGGAGAGGCGAAAGGAGGCACTATGTTTTACTGCGCGCAGATGATGACGGAGGCTGTGTATGAAATGACGTCCGCGGCGGTGCCGGGGAGCGGGACCGGGGAAATGCCGCAGGAGGCCCGGCAGGAGCCCGGATCTCTGGAAAAATATGTTTCGGAGACCATTGTATATCCGGGAATCATGAAGGGGATGGCGATCCCGCAGACTGCCGCCGCGGAGATCACCTGCCCTGACGGCACGGTCCTGGAGCGGACCCTGCCCCTGACCGGGATGGATTACAGCGGGGAACGGTGGGAGGACGACCTGGACCTGACGCTGGTGTTCCACCGCTACGGGGCGGACGGCTACCTGTTTGGCGGCTGCCTGGTCGGGCACGATGATGAGAACCCGCCGCTGGATATTCTCTCCGGGTACATTGCGGAGGAGCTGGGGGTCTCGCCGTCTGAGATCGAGATTACGGACAGCTTCTGGATGGGAGAGGCGTACACGGATGAGGAAGGGGAGGTGTGCCGCGACGCGAGGGCCCTGGGAAGGCGCCTGGTCTATGACTGCAGCGCTTCCTACGGCGCCGCGGTGCAGATTCCGGAGGAGCCGGAACCCCAGACGTTCGAAGAGACCGAAGTGCATCCCGCCCCGGCCGCGGAACCGGAGCAGGATACGGCGCCGGATTTCGGACCAGCCCCGGAGACCGGGCGCGGGATATTCAGGCGCGCCCTCCGCTGGGTAACCGAGCACGTCACGGTGACAGTCAGCATTTTCTTCCTGGCCCTTCTCATCGCGGGATTTCTGCTGCTTAAGCGGATGGCCGGGGAGGAAGACCGGAGGCGTATACGGGACCGCGGACGGGAATGCGGCCGCTCCTTCTCCGCGGCGGGGCGGCATTTGGAAAAGAGGGGGAAATTGTGGTAAAATACACGGGAACAGCTGTTTCCGGGCATGCATCCGGAAAATCAGGGCAGAAACAGAGGTGACGGGTTAATGAAACGGGATGTGGTATTCAAGATGGAGCGGCCCGGCCTGGTTGAGGAAGGCCAGAGGGTGGAGATCACCGAGTCGGTGACGCCTTTTAACGTAAATTATGTGGTGGAGCCGGCGGTGGCGATGTCCGGCCTGTTCCGCCTCAATGACCGCTTAAAGAGCCGGGAAGGGATTGTGAAGGAGATCGAGGAGAATGAGCGGGGGTATTATATCACGGTAACCTTTGAGGAGTGACCCCGCGCGGGATACTGGGAGGTTGTCAAACTGCCGCCGATTTTATATAATAGATTGATTGAGTATGATAATCTGCGGCAGATCTGCGTTTCCCGCGGCTCCGGCCCCGGGGTCTGCGCGATAAAGGATAAAAGGAGAAACCATGAAGGGTATTATATGTATTGCCTGGCAGATAGTGTCTTTCCTCCTGTTCCGGACGGGACAGATGAACCGGCTGAAAAAGCTTGAGCAGACAGAGCCCGTGAAGGCTCAGGAAGAGGCCATCGCGGAGGTCCGCGCCATGTTCCACCGGTGTCTGCGCGGCTGCAGCGTCAGGGTGAAGGTGAAGGGCCTGGAGAATATCCCGCGGGATACGCCGGTGCTCTATGTCGCGAACCACCGCGGGTTCTTTGACTGCGTGGTTGGATATACGACTGTTCCCGGCCGCGTCGGGTTCGTGGCAAAGAAAGAGCTGACAAAGTACCCGTTCCTTCCGGACTGGATGCTCCTTCTCAACTGCCTGTTCATGGACCGGAAGGACATGAAACAGTCCCTGAAGACGATACTGGAAGCCATCGCCAAGGTAAAGGGCGGTGTTTCCATGTGGATATTCCCGGAGGGAACCCGGAACCGCGGGGAACTCCTGGAGATGCTGCCGTTCAAGGAGGGCAGCATGAAGATTGCGGAAAAGAGCGGGTGCCCGGTGGTGCCGGTGGCCATCACAGGGACGGCGGAGCTCCTGGAGGCCCACGCTCCCTGGGTACATCCGGGGAGTGTGACGATCCGGTTCGGCGAGCCGTTCCGCATCGCGGAGCTGCCGGATGAGAACCGGAAGTTCCCGGGCGCCTATACAAGGGGCCGCATCCTTGAGATGCTCCGGGAAGAGGTTTAGAATACCGGGAAACTATTTAAACAGGACGGCGCCGGCCGGAGGATGCGGCCGGAAGACAGCGAAGACAGGGAGTAAAGGACGGCATGAAGAATTCAAAAGTTTTTGCCGCGATCGATGTCGGCTCTTTCAACACGGAGCTGGTAATCTACGACATCAGCAAAAAGAACGGGATCCGGGAGGTGGACCATATCCGGGTCCAGCTTCCGATCGGGCACGACACGTACAATGACGGTATGGTGAGCAACGCCATGACCGAAGAAATCTGCGGGGTGCTCCGCCGGTTTTCGGAGGTCATGAAAGGGTATCACGTGGATGATTACGCGGCGTATGCCAGCAGCGCGCTCCGCGAGGCAAG
>ONXW01000387.1 GCA_900321915.1 uncultured Eubacteriales bacterium | reverse complement strand
CTTGATGTCCGCGATGGTGCAGGGCTCCCACCCCCAGGCGTGGTCGATGAGCAGCTCCGCGTTTACACCGAACAGGCTGTAGAGGAGATCCTCGTTTAAGTAATCCGTCTCTTTTCCCACGGAGCACCGGGCAATGTCCCCCATGGTGTACATTCCGTGCTGCTCCAGCTTCCGGGCGTACCCTCGTCCGATCCGCCAGAAATCAGTGAGCGGCCGGTGGTTCCAGAGGGTCCTGCGGTAGCCCGCCTCATCCAGCTCCGCGATGCGGACGCCGTCCCTGTCCGCTTCCATGTGCTTTGCCGTGATGTCCATGGCGATCTTTGCGAGATACAGGTTTGGTCCGATCCCCGCCGTGGCTGTGATCCCCGTCTCGGCAAGCACCGCGCGGATCATCCGCAGCGCAAGCTTGCGGGGAGATACCCCGTAGACGCGCAGGTATCCTGTCACATCGATAAACACCTCGTCGACGGAGTAGACGTGGATGTCCTCAGGGGCTACAAACCGCAGGTAAATACGGTAAATGCGGGTGCTGTAATCCATGTACAGCTGCATGCGGGGCGCTGCCGTGATATATGCCAGCTCCAGGGCGGGGTCATTTTCCAGTTCCCGGCGGCTCGCGGAGGATCCGGCAAATGTCTTCCCGGGGGCACGGCCAAGGCGCTCCCGGTTTACTTCCCTCACCTTCCGCACAACCTGGAACAGCCTCGGCCGTCCCGGAATCCCGCACGCTTTCAGGGCAGGGGAAACAGCCAGACAGATAGTCTTCTCTGTCCGGCTCTCGTCCGCCACCACAAGGTTGGTGTCCAGCGGATCCAGTCCGCGCTCCCTGCATTCCACGGAGGCGTAAAAGGATTTGAGATCTATGGCGATATAGGAGCGTTCCATTCCCTGTCTCTTCCCAAAGTCCGCAAGAGGCGGGACTGCGGCAGTCTCCTGCCGCTTTCCCGCCTCATATGTTTTCCGGTTATCACTTCACTACAATATTCAGGATCCTTCCCGGCACGTAAACTTCCTTCACCACGGTCTTTCCCTCGATGAATTTCTGTACGTTCGGTTCCGCCTTGCCGGCAGCCAGGGCTTCCTCGCGGCCCATGTCAACCGGAATCCGCACGGTTCCCCTCACCTTGCCGTTGACCTGCACGCCGATCTCCACGGTGGCGTCCTTTGTCTTCTCCTCGTCCCAGGCCGGCCACTCCGCCGTCGCGATGAAGCCTTCCTGCCCGAGCTCCGCCCACATCTCTTCCGCCAGGTGCGGCGCAAAGGGGCTCAGAAGCTTCAGGAAGTACAGGAGGTCGGATTTCGTGATGGAACCCGCTTTGCCGAAGTCATTGATAAGGGTCATCATCGCCGCGATAGCGGTGTTGAACTTCATGGCCTCGATGTCCTCGGAGACCTTCTTGATGGTCTTATGTACCTTGGACTCAATCTCCGGATCCTCTTTTTCCGCATTGGCGATATCCGTGAGCGCCGCCACACGGTCCAGGAACCGCTTGCAGCCCTTCACGGTGTCTTCGCTCCACGGCGTCGCGGAGGTGTAGTCTCCCATAAACATGACATATGTCCGCAGGGTGTCCGCGCCGTACGCTTCCACGATATCCATCGGGTCGACGACATTGCCCTTGGACTTGGACATCTTGTCTCCGTCCGGCCCAAGGATCAGGCCCTGGTAGGACCGTTTCGCGTAGGGCTCGGGTGTGTTCACCTCGCCGATGTCATAGAGGAAATGATGCCAGAACCGGGAGTACAGCAGGTGGCGGGTGACATGCTCCATACCGCCGTTGTACCAGTCGACGGGCATCCAGTAATCGATCTTCGCCTTATCGGCAAATGCCTTGTCGTTATTCGGATCCACAAACCGCAGGAAATACCAGGAGGATCCGGCCCACTGCGGCATCGTATCGGTCTCTCTCTTCGCCGGCCCGCCGCACTTCGGGCAGGTGCAGTTCACAAAGGAATCGATGCGCGCCAGCGGGGACTGTCCGTCCTGTCCGGGCTCGAAATTCTCCACATCCGGCAGGGTCAGCGGGAGCTCCTCATAGGGAACGCCCACGGTGCCGCATTTCGGGCAGTGAATCAGCGGGATGGGTTCGCCCCAGTAACGCTGGCGGTTGAATGCCCAGTCCTTCATCTTGTACTGGACGCCGCGGCGCCCGATGCCCATCTTCTCCAGCTCCTCAATCACGCGGGCGATAGAGTCCTTCTTGTTGGTATACCCGTTCAGGAACCCGGAGTTCACCATCATACCGTCCCCGGTATAGGCTTCTTTGGAAATGTCCCCGCCCTGGATAACCTCGATGATATCCAGGCCGAAGGTCTTCGCGAAATCATAGTCTCTCTGATCGTGGGCGGGAACCGCCATGATCGCGCCCGTGCCGTATCCCATCATGACATAATCCGCGATGAAGAGCGGGATCTTCTTGCCGTTCAGCGGGTTGACCGCGTCCAGTCCTTCGATGCGGACGCCGGTCTTGTCCTTGACAAGCTGTGTGCGCTCAAACTCGGACTTCTTCGCGCACTCCTCGCGGTAGGCTTCCACCTTGTCCCAGTTGGAAATGCGGTCCTTATTGCTGTCGAGAATGGGATGCTCCGGCGCGACAACCATGAAGGTTACGCCGAACAGGGTATCCGGCCTGGTGGTATAGATCTCCAGCTTCTCCCCGGTGCCGTCCACCGCGAAATCAACAAACGCGCCGGTGGACTTGCCGATCCAGCTGATCTCCTGCTGCTTGATGCTGTCGGGATAATCCACATCGTTCAGGCCGTCCAGGAGCTTGTCAGCGTACTCGGTAATCCGGAGGTACCATACGTCCTTCGGCAGCTGTACCACGTCGCTGTGGCAGATGTCGCACTTGCCTCCCTGGGAATCCTCATTGGAGAGGACAACCTTGCAGTGCGGGCAGTAATTCACCAGCGTCTTGGCGCGGAATACCAGCCCGTGCTCGAACAGTTTCAGGAAAATCCACTGGGTCCACTTATAGTAGTCCGGAAGGGACGTTGAAATCTCCCTGCTCCAGTCAAAGGAGAATCCCACCCTCTTCATCTGGTCCTTGAAATGCTCCACATTGT
>ONXW01000067.1 GCA_900321915.1 uncultured Eubacteriales bacterium | reverse complement strand
CTCAGGCAGTTTATCCTGGTGCTGGCGGGGGCCTTCGCCGGGCTGTTTATCCCGGTGATTATTGACCATGTCTGGCAGCTGGCGAGGATCCCGTGGGTCTATGGCATCGGGGGTCTGCTCCTGCTGCTTGTCGTCTGCGTCGCCGGAAGCAGGAGCTTCGGAGCCCAGCTTTCCATCACGGTGGGGGGCTTTTCCTTCCAGCCGTCGGAATTCGTCAAGCTGAGCTTTGTGTTTTTTGTGGCGACCATGTTTTACCGGTCTTCGGACATGCGGGGGATTATCCGGACCACCGCCCTGGCGGCGGCCCATGTCCTGGTGCTTGTCCTGTCCAGGGATCTGGGCAGCGCCCTGATCTTTTTTGTGACGTACGTCCTGATGCTGTATCTTGCCACCGGAAATGCGGCGTGGCTCATAGCGGGGTTCGGCAGCGGGAGTTTTGCCGCGGTTCTGGCCTACCGCCTGTTTTCCCACGTCAGGATCCGTGTGGAGGCCTGGCAGGATCCCTTCCGGGACATCTCCGGAAACGGATACCAGGTGGCCCAGGGACTGTTTGCCATCGGGACAGGGGGATGGTTCGGCATGGGGCTGTACCAGGGAATGCCCCGGAGAATCCCGGTGGTGGAAAAAGACTTTATTTTCGCGGCGATCTCCGAGGAGCTGGGGGGACTCTACGCCCTGTGCCTGATACTTATCTGCCTCGGCTGTTTCCTGCAGTTCATGCAGCTGGCCATGCGGATGGATTCGGCATTTTACAGGCAGATTGCCTTCGGTCTCGGTATTATCTATATTGTGCAGGTGTTTCTCACCATCGGCGGCGTGATCAAGTTTATCCCGTCCACCGGCGTGACCCTGCCCTTTGTCAGCTACGGGGGAAGCTCCGTGCTGTCAAGTTTCCTGATGTTCGGCGTAATTCAGGGTCTGTACATCCTGAAAGAGACGGACGATGAGGAGATGGAGGAAGAGGAAGAAGAGGAGGACGAAGATGTTCAGGTGGAAGAGCTTTAACCGCGGGCCGTCTGCGCAGGATGCGGACGGCGCGGATTATGAGAGACGCCGCCTGCGCACGAGGGAGTGCATCCTTTATGTCACCTACGGTTTTACATTCCTGTTTATCGGGATGATCGCGTATTTTTCCTGGTTTCTCCAGTTCCGCAGCCAGGAGGTGATCGGGAGTTCCTACAACGCGCGGCTGGACCGCTTTTCCGACCGCATCGTGCGCGGGAAAATCCTGAGCCGGGACGGACAGGTCCTGGCCGTGACAGAAGAGCTGTCCGACGGTACGGAACAGAGGTATTATCCCTTTGAGTATCTTTTCGTGCATTCCGTCGGGTATTCCGGGAAAAACGGGAAAACAGGGCTGGAATCCCTGGGAAACTTTTATCTGCTGAGCTCCCATGTCAACCTGGCGGAGCGTGTCATCCATGAGTTCCAGGGGAAAAAGAACATGGGGGACAACCTGGTTTCCACCCTGGATGCCGCGATGCAGCAGGCGGCGGATGAGGCCATCGGAAAGCGGCGCGGTGCGGTCATCGCCATGCGGCCGGACACCGGGGCCATCCTGACCATGGTTTCACAGCCGAATTTCAACGCGAATTACGTGGACGAACGCTGGGAAGAGCTGAATGAAGACAGCGAATCCAAGGCTTACTTCGTCAACCGGGCCACTCAGGGGCTTTATCCCCCCGGGTCAACCTTCAAGATACTGACGATGCTGGAATATATCCGGGAGCATCCGACGGACTGGAGGAATTATACCTACCACTGCGACGGATCCTACACAAACGGCGGCTATACCATCAGCTGCTATCACGGGGAAGCCCACGGGGACCAGAATATCGTGCAGGCCTTCGCCAATTCCTGCAACGGGGCATTTGCCCAGATCGGGGAGGGCCTGGATACGGCGAAGTTCAGGAGCCTGGCGGAAGCCTGCGGGTTTAACAGCACCCTGCCCCTGCCGGTCCCGGGAGCGGTCAGCAGCTTCCGGCTGATGCCCGGGGCGGGAGACTGGGAGAAGGCCCAGACTGCCATAGGACAGGGAAAGACCCAGATGACAGCCATGCTGAACCTGATGATTGTCTCCGCAATCGCCAACGGCGG
>ONXW01000258.1 GCA_900321915.1 uncultured Eubacteriales bacterium | reverse complement strand
TCCAGTATGGCGGCGGTCCTGAACGGCATGATGGGATGGCTGGCCAGGAGGTTTATGACCCACCTGCCGAGCCGTTCCGGCGTGTTGTGCTGTTTCAGGATGTCCGCGATATAGTTCCTCACATTCATGTGCTTGTAGAGATGGCGCCCCACGCCCAGAAGCATCATGCACTCTTCCTGGTTTTTCCCCCGGGTCAGGGCCTGCCCGACGCGGTCCGCGGAGTATTCCCTGCTGCGGGAGAGGAGCGGGTGCAGGAAGTAGGGGCCGATGACAGGGATAAAGGATGACAGCAGCGGCCAGATCTGATAATAAATCTGAACATGATGCAGATAGATATGGCCCATCTCGTGCCCGATGACAAAGAACAGTGTGTCAAAATCCTTATGCTCCAGGTAAGCAATGTCTGTGATCTCCGCGTTCAGCTGGATGAAGGTTTTTCCGGGAATCCAGGAAGTGAAGGCGTTCAGTGTTCCGTTTTCCTGGCGGATATATACCTCCGGCGCTTTTTTCAGGCCGAGAAGCCAGGAGAATTCCTGGACTTTTTTATGGATTTCGGGGAAATTGTTTTCCGAGACGCGCACGCCGTAGGCCATCTCCTCCCCGTAGTACCGGTACAGCATAACGATGACGGTAAGCATCAGGAGGATGATGGCGGTAAAACCGCCCAGAAGGCCAAGCACCAGCAGGATATATCCCATCAGCCTGGAAAAGTCCGGCAGGGTCTGCTCGATACCCGCAGAATGGAAGAACTTTTTCAGCTCCTCGATGATTCCGCCTTCCTGCGCTCTCAGGTAGATCATGACGGCGCAGGCAATCATTCCGAGAACGGAGAGTGAGGCATAAAGCGGCAGTTCTTTTTTATGCCGCGTCTCCCAGATCTGTCTCTGGACCGCTTCCGGGGTCAGGGGCGGGAGTGCGTTTTGCGCAAACCCTCCGGCAGTCCCCGTTCCTCTGTTATATTCTTCCATGGTATGCACCGTCCTTTTTGCTGTATTGAACGCTTTTGAAAACTTTCACTACGAATATAGAGGAATGGAAGGAAATCTTCAAGAACAATTCAGAATATTAACCTGCGATTGTGGTAGAATAATCACATCCGGACGGGCTCTGCGGGGCCGCGCCGGATAAAGACAGGGAAAGGGAACAGGAGTGCGGCCATGGAGGAACGGATCAGGAAACAGCTGGAGTTTGCACTGGAGATCGACAAAGAGAAGAATATCTTCCGGCAGACGCATCTTTCCGGGCACGGGCGCCGGGAAAATGACGCCGAACATGCCTGGCATATAGCCCTTATGGCGTATATTTTCCGGGAATACGCCAACGAAGAGGTGGATCTTGCCAAAGTAATGCTGATGTGCCTGATTCACGATGTGGTGGAGATTGACGCCGGGGATACCTACGCTTACGACGAAGAGCTTCTGAAGACCCAGAAAGCGAGGGAGGACGCGGCGAAAGAGCGGATCTACTCCCTGCTCCCGGAGGACCAGAAAAAAGCTCTCATCGATCTCTTTGATGAATTTGAAGCCTCAGAGACCGCGGAAGCAAAGTTTGCCCATTCCCTGGACAACCTGCAGCCCCTCATTCTCAACAACAGCAATGAGGGCGGTGACTGGAAGGAACACGGAGTGAACGCGAAAACCATCTATGTACGGCATAATAAGACGCGCCTGGGTTCCGAGAAGCTGTTTGAAGTCAGCGACCGGATTATCCGGGAAAATATCCGGAAGGGAAACCTGCCGGAGTGACACGGAATGCGCCCGGAAAGGAAAGCATCCGGAGCGATGGGGAACATGCCGGGAAAAGGCATTTTCCAAAAAAAGAGCAGAAAAAGGGAGGAAAGAAATGAAAATCAGGCAAATGGCATTGCTGCTTGTCTGCTGCGCAGCGTTCTTCATGCTGGCGGCATGCGCGAAGAAGGAACCGCAGACGGCGACGGTATCCCTGCCGTCCAACCCGACGACAGGCTATTCCTGGAAGGTTACCCAGTCCAATGAGATATTTGACATCACCTCGGAGTATGTCCAGGGTGAAGGCGGCGCCGTCGGCGCAGGGGGATATGAGACCTTTACGCTCACACCGACCGGGTCCGGTGAGGACGCGGTGATTTTCGAGTACGGACGAAGCTGGGAAGAGGGAGCCGCGTCTGAGGTGACCTACAACCTCTCCGTGGACAAACAGATGCAGATTAAAGTCACTTCCTTTAAGGGATCGCTTCCCGGCACGGCGGAAGAGATGCCGGATATCCCGCAGATAGAGATTAAGTAAAGAACTGCAGGCCTGCCCTATGAAAGAGAAAAGAGTCTTTTTCACCGAATATGCTTATATTGCGGGCATCCTGATCCTCGCCCTGGGGACAGCCCTCATGGAGCGGGCGGATTTCGGCATGTCCATGGTGGTTGCCCCCGCCTATATCCTGCACCTGAAGATATCACAGTTTTTCCCTTTCTACACCTTCGGCATGTCCGAGTATGTGCTGCAGGCGGCGTTGCTCATCGTGCTGGCCCTGCTGATGGGAAGGTTTAAGCGGGGATATCTCTTCTCCTTTGTCACGGCGGTGCTCTACGGGTTCGCCCTGGACGGCTGGATGGCGCTGGTGCGGCTCCTGCCGCGGACAGGAATGGGGGGAAGGGCGGTATTCTTTATTGCCGGCTTTCTGCTGTGCGCCCTGGCAATCAGCTTTTTCTTCCACACCTATCTCCCGCCGGAGGCGTATGAACTCTTTGTCAAGGAGGTTTCCGCGGCAAAGGGATGGGACATCACCAGGGTAAAAACGGTCTATGACCTCATCAGCTGCGCGCTGAGCGTACTGCTGAGCTTCCTGTTTTTCGGCTTCGGACATTTCGAGGGGATCAAGGCGGGCACTTTTTTATGCGCCCTGCTGAACGGATGGACCATCGGGCGCTTCGGGACCCTGATGGAGAGAGTTTTTTCCTTTGAGGACAGGTTTGCTTTCCGGGAATACTTTCAGAGTTGACAGGAATAGGATATAATAGATTTGCGTGAGGAAGAAATTCAATCTTTATCACAGAAAGGTATCATTGAAATAAGGAGGAAAAAACGATGAAAAAAGTCTTTGCGGCAGCGCTGGTGACCACGATGATGGCGGCGGCGGTGCTTTCCGGATGCGGAAAACAGGAGGCCCAGCCCACGGAGGCAGCCACGGAAGCGGCTGCGGAAGAGACGGAAGCAGCGGCGGAAGAAACGGAAGCGCCCGCGGAAGAGACGGAAGCGGAGACCGAAGCGCAGGCGGAGGCTGAGCTCCCGGAGTTCTCCTACACCGGGGAAGACCCGTATGTTCCCGTGATCTGGGATTACATGAAGGAAAAGTTCGTTCCGGGCTATGATCCCTGCGATATCTCTCTCCCGGCCTATGTCATTGTCCGCGTGGACGACAGCGATCCGGAGGACATCAAGGTATGGGGCCGGTTCTGGATTGACAATTACGCGCTGAAGGGAACTACCCTCATGTCACGCAGCGGAGGGAGCTATCCTGGGTGCTTCCACCTGAAGAAGGCGGGGGATTCCTTTGAGGTCGTTTCTTTCGACGAGGTCGAGAGCGGAGCGGATTCCGGTCCGTCTGAGAAGAGAATCTTCGGTATCGACGAAGAGCTGATGGAGGCATACCTGACATCGGAAAAGGATATTACGGACAGCCGCTGCAGCTCTGCCCACATGTATTCCGAGGAAACCGGCGTGCCGATCGAGATGATCCAGGACTATGGATGGGATCCGTTCCAGGTTGTTTTTGACAAGGATGACTACGTTATCGTTTACCCGGACATCAAGGGTGACTGGGAGACGGAGGACGGCAAGGCCTTCATGACCATCGATTTAACGGATATGGGAAGCACCTACGATATCATGATCGAGGCGGACCAGCCGGACGACACTACACTGACCTATGACCTGTACGGCCAGTATGAGATGAGCACCAACACCCTGTATTACTGGAACGGGTTCATCAGCCAGGACGGCAAGGACATCGAGAATAACGGCATAGGTGAAGAAGGAAGCCTGGCACTCAGCGAGGACGGCAGCATCACCTGGGTCGACGGGGATAAAGAACCGGTTGTCTTCAACAAGGCTAAAGACTGAGGAAGAAAGCATGGCGACAGATTTTGAAAAGCGGGCGGTCCGCGACCCCTCTGGGTTTGTGGTGCTCGCAGAACATGTGCCGGACATCATTCAGGAAATACGGTACTATTCCAGCTATAATTTTATCGGGGAGCGCATCGACGGCTACGAGGAGCCCATAGCGCTCCTCACCGCGGAGGCGGCCCGGGCCCTGAAGGAGGTCAGCCGCGAGCTGTTTGTCCAGGGATACCGGCTGAAGGTGTTTGACGCCTACCGCCCAGCCATGGCGGTGCGGCAGTTTGTCCTCTGGGGCATCGAGGACACCGACATCCGCATGAAGCCCTACTTTTACCCGGACCTGCAGAAGCAGGAGCTCTTTGTGAAGGGCTACATCGCGAAACAGTCTTCCCACAGCCGCGGGAGCACGGTGGATCTGACGCTCCTCGACATGCGTACGGGAAAAGAAGCGGACATGGGAAGCCCCTTTGACTTTTTCGGGGAAATATCCCATCCCTCGTATACCGGCATCACCCCGGAGCAGCGGGAAAACCGGGAGACCCTGCGCAAAGCCATGCTGCGCCACGGTTTTCTCCCCTACGACTGCGAGTGGTGGCATTTTACCCTGGAAAATGAGCCCTATCCGGATATCTACTATGAATTCCCTGTTTCTTACAGTGCGCTGGCAAAATAAAGACACAGAAAACGTCCCCGTTTTCCACAGCAAATCGCGGTGAAAAACGGGGATTTCTTTTGTCTTTTATAAGAAATTGTTTTATAATATGCATGGAACTATAGATGTACAGTTTTTTTACTGCAAGGAGGTACCTTAATAATGGCTGTTAATCGTTTCGTCCTCAATGGTATGTCATTCCATGGCCATGGCGCCATCAATGAGATTCCGGGCATCGTAAAGTCCAAAGGATTTAAGAAGGCGTTTGTCGCGTCCGACCCGGATCTGGTAAAGTTCGGCGTAACCGCGAAGGTAACGGATCTTCTCGCTGCCAATGACATCGGATTTGAGGTTTACTCCAACATTAAGCCGAATCCGACGATCCAGAACGTGCAGGAAGGCGTAGACGCCTACAAGGCATCCGGCGCTGACTTCATGATTACTATCGGCGGCGGCTCTTCCATGGATACCGGCAAGGGCATCGGAATCATTGTCAATAACCCTGAGTATTATGATGTCCGTTCCCTGGAGGGCGTGGCTCCGACAAAGAAGCGCACGGTATTTACCATTGCAGTCCCGACCACCGGCGGAACCGGCGCGGAATCCACCATCAACTACGTTATCACCGATGTGGAAAAGAAGCGCAAATTCGTCTGTGTGGACCCCAATGACATCCCCGACGTAGCTGTCGTTGACCCGGATATGATGTCCTCCATGCCGAAGGGCCTTACCGCTTCCACCGGTATGGACGCGCTGACTCACGCGATTGAAGGCTACACCACGAATGGCGCATGGGCGCTGTCCGACTGCCTGGATCTTGAGGCAATCAAGCTTATCGCGAAGAACCTCCGCGCGGCGGTGGAAAATGATCCTGACGGAAGGGAAGGCATGGCGCTGGCACAGTATGTGACCGCCATGGCGTACTCCAACGTCGGCCTGGGCATTGCGCACTCCATGGCTCACACCCTGGGCGCTGTCTATGACACACCCCACGGCGTCGCCTGCGCTATGATGCTTCCGATTGTCATGGAATTCAACAAGGAGTATACGGGCGAGAAGTATAAAGCAATCGCAGAAGCCTTCGGCGTAAATACAGAAGGCATGGATCAGGAGACCTACCGGAAGGCTGCTATCGACGCGGTACAGCAGCTGTCCGTGGATGTAGGAATTCCGACAAAGCTGGAGAAGCTCCGCGAAGAAGACCTGCCGTTCCTGTGCGAGTCTGCCGCTGCGGACGCCTGCGCGCCGGGCAATCCGAGAGAAGCAAGCCTTGCCGATTTTGAGGAGATGTTCCGCAAACTGATGTAACCCGGGGAATTTCCCGCTGATAAGAATATGGGGTGCCGTATCCGGCCGGATGCGGCATCCTTTCTTTTTGCTGAAAAAATCATTCAAAAAGAAATCTGTTAAGATAAAATTTTACATAATGAAGGACTTCGCTTTCTATATGTCCGTCATCCCCTTGCGTATTCCCCGAATCCCCCGCTATAATAAAACCATGGAGTCGACGCCATGAAGCAGAAACCGGCTGTAAAGCATCCGCCCGGAGAACATACAGCCTGCTTTCCGGAGGGAGGATACCATGAATATCGAAGGATTGGATGAGATTGACAACCGCATACTGGATGTCATTTGCGAGAACGCCCGTCTCACCTACAGGGAGATCGGCGAAAGGGTCGGTATCTCACGGGTATCCGTAAAGGCAAGGATGCGGGCCATGGAGGAGAAGGGCATTATCAGGGGATATCATACTGTCATCAATCCGACAGCGGCACCGGAGGGGATCCGGTTTGTGATGGACCTGGAATGCCGTCCCGACAGCTACGGGGATGTGACCGAATATCTGGCTCACGAAAAGATGATCCGCCAGATCTACGGCCTGTCGGGGGAATGCCGCCTCCACGCGGCAGGTTTTGCTTCCAACAGCAGGAACCTGGAAAATTTTGCAAAGACCATCTACCGGGAGAAGCTGGGAGTAAACCGGATTGCGGTTCACACCATTCTCTCGACCCTGATGGATCGGGACGGAGGCGTCGAATATGAACGAAAGACAGAACCAGAGCATCTGGAAAGAGAAGAGTGAGAGAGGCACGGGGGGAGTGGAATTCCGCAGCGCGGATATCGCTGTACTTGAGCTTTCCGTCCGCTCCTACAACTGCCTGAAGCGGGCCGGCTGCACCACGATAGGGGATGTGCTGGTCAAAATCGGGGAAGATGAAGGCGAAGGCCTGAGAAGGATCCGCAACCTGGGAAAGCGGAGCGAGGTGGAAATTATCGATAGGATCCGGGAGTACCATGAAGAGTGCCTTCAGAGGCTGTCCGGCATAAGGGGAGCCGGCACATCCGGGAGCGGCTTCCCGGGCGCGTCCTCCGGGACGGGCAGCATATTCAGAGAAGACGGCGGGACCGCGGACAGACGCCCGCATGTCCTGGTCAAGCCTGCCCGGAAGGTGTGGGACCACGAGATTGAGGAATTCCACCTGTCCGGGGCGTCGCTCTCCGAGCTCAAAGACTGCGGCATTATCCGAATCCGGGATCTGTACGCGGCAAAGTGTTCCCGTGAGCCGGGATGGTACGCT
>ONXW01000003.1 GCA_900321915.1 uncultured Eubacteriales bacterium | reverse complement strand
CTGCCAGACCACCATTCCGAGCCTGTCACAGTGATAATACCACCTGGCGGGCTCGATTTTCACGTGCTTCCGGATCATGTTGAAGCCAAGCTTCTTCATTTCCCGGATATCGAAGACCATAGCCTCGTCCGCCGGGGCTGTCATCAGACTCTCCGGCCAGTACCCCTGGTCCAGCACACCGTGGAAGAAATACGGGGCGCCGTTCAGCGTAAGGCAGGGCCTTCCCTGTCCGTCGGATCCGGTCCCGAAAGTGCGCATCCCGAAGTATCCCCGGATCTCGTCCTTTCCGGCACGCAGCCGGAAGCGGTACAGGAAGGGATCTTCCGGCGACCAGAGACGCGGGGCCGGCACCGGGACCCGGAACTTCATGCCGGATCTTCCGTGAAAACGCAGTTCGGAACCTTCCAGCCGGAAAAGCACCTCAGTCTCAACATCTTCCGCAAGGGTCAGCTGAAACTCCGCCGCCTCTTCCGCCGGTCCGGGCGTGATCCGGATCCCGGTGATATGCTGTGCCGGTACCATCTCCATCCAGACTGTCTGCCAGATGCCTCCCTGGGCGTGATAGTACATGCCTCCCGGCTGCAGCGTCTGCTTTCCCCGGCAGGCATGGCCTGCGTCCGTATCGTCCCGCACCGCCACCGCCAGTTCATTGTCCCCGGGCCGGACATATTCCGTGACATCAATACAGAAGGGCAGGTAGCCGTTCCTGTGTTTTCCCGCCATTTTCCCGTTCCACCAGACGGCGCAGCGCTCATCCACCGCGCCGAAATGAAGAAGGAGGCGCATTCCCGCCGGAAGGGAAAGACCGGGGATCCTGCGCCGGTACCACAGGACCTCCCCGGGGCGCAGGGTACGCTGTACCCCGGACCGCCTGGTCTCGGGAGAAAACGGCACCAGGATCTTTCCGTCCGGTGTCCCCATTCCCGTTCCCGCCTTCCGGATGCTGTAGTCCCACCAACCGTTCAGACAGGTCCAGTCTGCCCGCACCATCTGCGGCCGCGGGTATTCTGAAAGCGGGACCGCATCCGGCCCGTCTTTCTTCTCGCTCCACGGCGTACAAAGCAGGTTCTGCCGTGGATTCTTTTTCCTTCCAAGCTGCAGAGACCCGATAGCATCTCCGATCCGCATAGACTGACGCTCCTTTTCTGAATCATTCGCCTGCCCTGTTATGAATCAGGGTATCACGGAACTAAGGAATAATCCACTGCGTCATACTCTGGAAACCCCCGGAAGCTTTTCTGCTTCCGGGGGACAATTTCAGACAGTTATCCGGTTATCGGTAATGGACAGCTTCGGACAGTTATTCTACGGCAGTTTTCCGAAGTATGCTTTCTCGTAGATCTGCCGGATCTCGGCCTTTGTCACCTTGCGCGGATTTGTGGCGGTGCATCCGTCCGCCAGCGCATCGCCGGCCATGTCATCCAGCGCTTCATAGAACTTATCCTCGCTCACGCCCGCGGCCTTGATGGTGGCGGGCATTTTCAGGGTCTCTATGTATCCCCGGATGACCCGGATCAACGTGAGGTCGCTCTGGCGGATGCTGTTGCCCTCCAGATGGAGCAACCTTGAAATGCGGGCGTACCGCTCTGCCACCTCCGTCAGCTGTTCATGGCAGCCGGCATTGAAACTCATCACATACGGCAGGAGAATACCGTTGGCCCTGCCGTGGGGAATGTGGAAATGCGCACCCAGCGCGTGTGCCATCCCGTGGTTGAGGCCCAGTCCCGCGTTGGAAAAAGCGATGCCTGCCATGCAGGACGCATTGTGCATAGCCTGCCGGGCCTCCATATCCCCGGGATTCTTGAAGGCTTTGACCAGATTGCTGCGCACCAGCTTCATGGCCTTCTCCGCCATGGCATCGGAGAAATCCGTGTAATCCACTGACACAAACGCTTCCACTGCGTGGGTAAATGCGTCGATTCCCGTGTCCGCAGTGACCGACGGCGGCGCGCTGACTACCAGCTGCGCATCGAGAACTGCGGCATCCGGAAGGAAGCTTTCATCCACCAGCGGGTATTTCGCCTCATCCTTTTTATCCGAGATCACCGCATAGCGGCTCACCTCCGAACCGGTGCCGCTGGTGGACGGGATCACCACAAAGAAGTGCGGCCGGTTCACGCCCAGCTGTTCCGCCATGTACATGACCGCTTTTGCCGCGTCGATGGCAGCTCCGCCGCCCAGGCTGATCACCGTATCGCAGCCCGCCGCAGCTCCCCGGACAAAACGGTTCAGACTCTGCACACCGGCACTTACCACGGAAATATCAGGCTCACCGTCGATCTCGGAAAAAACCGCACACTCTGCTCCTGCTGCTGCGAGCCGGTCTGTGATGTACGAAATCTTCCCGCTTTCCGCCATGAAGCGGTCCGTCACCACATACACCCGGTGCATCTGCTCCGCCAGTTTTGGCAGTGCATCGCCAAAATAGATCTTTGTTCTCACCCCGAATTCATTCATGGAATTCTCCTGACGCCTGATTGCACTGACTGACAAGGCAGTCAGCGCCGGCTGAATCTATTATGCGCAATTGAAATAATATTATCAAAATGTTAGTATAATTATAGTCTATTTATATAACAAATTACACATTTCTGGAATGCATTCTGATTTCAGCATTGGAAAGGAGAATAGTAATGGTGAGAAAAGCAAGATGGACCTGCCGTATCTCAGCAGTGCTGCTTCTGGCTGCGCTGCTGGTCTCCCTGTTTTCTTTTCCGGCTTTCGCCGGCTGGAGAGGCGGCCCCGGGCACTGGTGGTACGAGTACGCGGATGGGAGTTATCCGCATGGCGTCAGCACTGTGATCGATGATGTCCGCTATGTTTTTGACAAGAACGGTTATCTCATGGAAAACCGCTGGGTGGAGATGAAAAACGGAAACTGGTACTACTGTCAGGAAGGCGGCACCCTGGCCAGAAATAAATGGGTCGGCGATTATTACCTGGGCTCCGATGGGGCAATGCTTACAGATACCTGGACGCCGGACGGATATTATGTGGGCTCCGACGGAAAATGGGATCCGGGAAGATCGAATAGTTCCGGTCAGAGCACCAAGTTCGACATGAGCAAATATGAGCTGATGGGCGGGACTTATGACAACCGGGACCAGATGGGATTCCGGGACGACCACAGGGTAGACTGTTCTGTCACACTGAGCGACAGCCATGTCTATATGGATTTCGGTCTTTACGACAGGACGGGAACGACCTACGACTTGTATGACAAATATGATCCCAACGGCGACAGCCTTGAGCTGTTTCCCGGAAGTGATGCTTTCCACTGGACAGCAAAGAGTACGATCCGCGGCGACTCCTTCTCCCTTGAATACAACGGCATAGATACGATCGTCCTCCACTGGAGACACCCCACCTGGCTCGGACAGAAAGACATTATTTTCAAACGCCGCAGCTTTTTATACTGATCCGATGTTCCGTGATCCGCGGAGCACCAGACCTCCAGGATCAAAAGCCCTGAAACGCAGCTGAAAAACGGCGGCAGCCCCGAAGAATTTCTCTTCCGGGCTGCCGCCTTTCCATTTCCTGATGTTATTCTGTATCCCCCTGCATATCCCGGAATTATTCTGCGTCTTCCTCCATCGTCTCCAGCAGGAAGCTTACCGGACGGAAACCGTCATTGCAGGAGATCATTGCAGATTTCGGATTCTTCATCCAGCCG
>ONXW01000066.1 GCA_900321915.1 uncultured Eubacteriales bacterium | reverse complement strand
CGTAGGTGTCTGTGACAAAATAGCCGTACACCCCGTCCATCGTGTCGAGGAGGGCAATCCCGTCTTCGGGACCCAGCAGGAAGCAGGCAGTGCTCAGGGCGTCCCCGTCCACGGATCGGTCCGATACGATAGTGACGGAGATGAGGCCGCTCTCACAGGGATAACCGGTGTCCGGCTGCAGGATATGGTGATACCAGGTGCCGTCCGCGGTAAAGCCGCGCTCATAGATGCCGGAGGTCACGACGGACTGGTCGGTGATCTCCAGGGAGCCGATGGTGTCCGCGTGGTCGGAGAAAGGCTTCTGGAGGCCGATCCGGAAGGGTTTGCCGTCCTTGTCGCCGACGCAGAGGCCATTTCCCCCCAGGTTGATGATGGCGCTCTTTACGCCCGCATTTACCAAATAGTCCTTCACCCGGTCCGCGATGTAGCCCTTGGCGATGGATCCCAGGTCGATGGTGACATCGTCTGAGAGGAAGGTCAGGGTATCGCCGTCCAGGGAAAGCTTCCGGTAATCCACCCGGGAGACCGCCCTGCGGATTTCGTCCGCGGCGGGTACATTTCCCGTATTCTGCGAGAAGTTCCACAGGGTGCTTACGGGCTCGATGGTGATATCGTAGGCGCCTCCGGTGCGCTCCGCCCAGTCCAGCGCCTCGGAAAGAAGCGCCGCCAACTCGGGGGAGAGGGTAAATGTATCCTCCCCCGGGGACCGGTGGTTCAGCCTGTAAACCTCGGAGGTCTCGATGGTCTTGCTGAAGGTGTTTTCATATTCTTTTATCAGGTCAAAACAGCCGGCCAGGACCTCTCTGTCCGGACGGTCGTAGATGGTCACCGTCACGAAGGTGTCCAGCTGGAAGCGGGTCTCGGAGAGGGGTTCAGGCTTCCTGCACCCGGCAAGCCACAGAAAAGGCAGCAGGAGCAGGAGGATAACCGCTGTTTTCCCGAAAGAATGAAACCGGCGGGGAATCCCCGCCGCGATGGCAGTTTTCATGGTCAAAACGGTTGCCTTTTTGTCGAATAACGTATTATCATAGTTACGAATGGTATCATAGCATTGGAAAAGGGCCTGGTCAAGAAATGAGAGCAAACCATAAAGCGGCGCGGGCCGCGTTCGGCGGCCTTCTGGTGGCGCTGGCATTTCTGTTCGGATATGTGGAGATGCTTATCCCTGTAAGCCTCGGAATTCCGGGCGTCAAGCTCGGGCTGGCGAATCTTGTGACCATCACCGCGATCTTCCTGCTGGGCGTCCCGCAGGCGGCTGCGGTGACGGTGATCCGGGTGATCCTCACCGGATTCACCTTCGGGAATATGTCCATGATGATGTACAGTATGTCGGGCGCGCTCCTGAGCCTTTTCGTGATGGCGGCGCTGAAAAAGGCGGATCTGTTCGGGACGGTCGGCATAAGCATTGCCGGCGGCGTCTCGCACAATCTCGGGCAGCTTCTCTGCGCCATGGCAGTGCTGAAAAACCCGCACCTGATGTATTACTTCCCGGTCCTCCTGGCGGCGGGGTGCGCTGCCGGCGCGGCCATCGGGATTCTGGGCGCGGAGACGGTAAAAAGACTGAAACCGCTGTCTTTTCTTGACAGGGAAGGCGGCAAGGCGTAATATATACATAGGTGTTTTGTAGGTTTTGGAGGACCCCGGTATGATTAAAAAACTCTGCCCTGTCTGCGACCACGTGATGACAACGGGGCATTTCTGCGCAAACTGCCGAAGCTTTGTGAGACATCCGAATATCATCGACGCGGATTATTACCTGAATGAGACGCATCCCCCCTTCGAGTCGGACTGTGATTTCCACAATCCCATCTATGCCGGGGAGACCGCCGACCGCCACCCTGTATTTACGGGCACAGTGATCAACGAGTCGGGAAAAGCCGTCAGGCAGATGAAAGAGACGCTGGCCGGGAACCTGGCCCGGAGCCGGGAAGGCGCGGCAGGGGACAGGAGGAGAGCTGAGGGGAATGCGAGAAACAGGAACCCCTTCCGCATTATCTTTATCTTTGTGCTGGTTTATATGCTGCTGATGTCCCTTCTGGGAACCATCAGCGCGGTGCTGTTCGGCTGATGCCGAAAAAGAGGGAGCTATGAAGATTTCAACAAAAGGACGCTACGCGCTCCGGATGCTGCTTGACCTGGCGGAGCATGAAGGTGACGGATTTATCGCGCTGAAGGACATCGCGGCGAGGCAGGATATCTCAAAGAAATACCTGGAGCAGATTGTGCCGGTGCTGAACAGGACAGACCTCCTGCAGGCAAACCGCGGATTCCAGGGGGGATACCGGCTTTCGAGAGACCCCGGTGAGATTACGGTGGGCGAGGTTCTCCGGCTGACGGAGGGAAGCCTTGCGCCGGTAAGCTGCCTTATCCGGTCCCCGGAGGAGTGTCCCCGGAGTGTGGACTGCATGACACTGCCGGTATGGAAGGGCCTCTATGAAACCATCAACACCTATTTAGACGGCATAACCCTGAAGGACATCATGGAGCAGACGAGGGAGCAGGACATAGACAATTACGTCATCTGAGGCCGGAGGCATTTCCCGGAAGAATGGCGGAAATAACGGGAATTTATGGTGATTTGAAAGACCGCTGACAGGACTTGTCAGTGGTCTTTTTTGGGTTTATAATATTACACTGAAAAATTCTGAAGTATAAAAATCTTACAGAAAAAAGAGGATGATTCTATGGGAAAATATTTTGGCACGGACGGTTTCCGCGGTGAGGCAAATATTGCCCTGACAGCGGAGAAGGCTTTTAAGGTCGGCCGGTATCTCGGATGGTATTACGGGACCAAGCATCCCGGCGAGAAAGTAGAAGTGGCCATCGGCAAAGATACCAGGAGATCCAGCTACATGCTGGAGGACGCGCTTTCCGCGGGACTGACCTCCTCCGGGGCGGATGTGTACCTGCTGCACGTCACCACCACACCTTCGGTTTCCTACGTGGTGCGGACGGAAGGATTCGACTGCGGCATCATGATCAGCGCCTCCCACAACCCGTTCTATGACAACGGAATTAAAATCATGCGGGCCAACGGCCAGAAGATTGAGCCGGAGATCGAAGAAAAGATCGAGGCCTATATCGACGGCGAGGCGGGGGAGATTCCCTACGCGACCCGCGAAGATATCGGCAGGACCATCGATTTCTCGGCAGGGCGCAACCGCTACATCGGCTACCTGATGACCATCCCGTCCCGGGCCTTCAAGGGCAAGCGGGTCGGCCTGGACTGCGCCAACGGTTCCGCCTCCGCCATCGCGAAGAGCGTGTTTGAGGCCCTGGGCGCCAAGGTGTCCGTCATCAACAATACGCCGGACGGAATCAACATCAACCGCGGCTGCGGTTCGACGCACATCGAGACCATCCAGAACTTCGTCATCGACAACGGGCTGGATGTGGGCTTCGCCTATGACGGCGACGCGGACCGCTGCCTGGCCATCGATGAGAAGGGCAACGAGGTCACCGGCGACCACATTATGTATCTCTGCGGCAAGTATATGAAGGAGATCGGCCAGCTGCGGGACAACACGGTTGTCACCACCGTCATGTCCAACATGGGCCTCTACAAGGCTCTGGAGCGGGAAGGCATGCGCTATGAGCAGACGGCCGTCGGCGACAAATACGTGGCGGAAAACATGATGCAGAACGGATATGATATCGGCGGCGAGCAGTCCGGACATATCATTTTCAGCAAATATGCCACTACGGGAGACGGAATCCTCACCTCCCTCATGGTGATGCAGACCATGATCGAAAAGAAGCTCCCGCTCTCCATGCTGGCTTCCGAGATGAAGATGTATCCCCAGGTGCTGAAAAATGTCATCGTGAAGGACAAGAAGGAAGCCCAGGCCAACCCGAAGGTGCAGGCAGCGGTCAAAGCCGCCGCGGAGGCCCTCGGCAGCGACGGAAGAATCCTGGTCCGCGAGAGCGGCACAGAGCCGAAGATCCGCGTCATGGTGGAGGCACAGAGCATGGAACTCTGCGAGAAGCATGTGGATGATGTTATCGCGGTGATTAAAGCGGAGAAGCTGCACGTGGAATAAATAGCGGCAGACGGACGAAAATACACGGAAAAGGAGAAAACTGATGAGAATCGTACGCGCAAAAGACTATGATGATATGAGCAGGAAGGCTGCCATGATTATGGCGGCACAGGTGGCACAGAAGCCGGATTCCATCCTGGGACTGGCGACCGGTTCCACCCCCATCGGCCTGTATAAGTGCCTGATTAAGTGGTATGAGGAAGGAATCCTGGATTTCAGCGCCATCCGCACATGGAACCTGGATGAGTATGAGAATCTTCCCCGCACCAATGACCAGAGCTATTATTATTTCATGCATGAGAACCTGTTTGACCATGTGAACCTTCCGGAGGGCGCGACCCACGTCCTGAACGGCATGAACCCGGACGCTGAGGCGGAATGCGCGGCCTATGACGCGGCTATCGATGCTGCGGGCGGCATCGACATCCAGCTCCTGGGCCTGGGCCACGACGGGCACATCGCCTTCAACGAGCCCCAGGATGACTTCCCGGCGGGCACGCACTGCGTGGAGCTGAACCCGATGACCATCGAGGCCAACAGCCGGTTCTTCGCCAGCGCCGATGAGGTGCCGAAGCGCGCGTACACCATGGGCATCGGTTCCATCATGAAGGCAAGGAAGATCCTTATAGTAGTCAGCGGCAAGGATAAGGCTGAGGCCCTGAAGAAGGTGCTCTGCGGTCCGGTTACCCCGCAGGTGCCGGGTTCTATCCTGCAGTTCCACCCGGATGTCACCGTGGTCGCCGATGAGGATGCGCTTTCCCTTATCTGATGGTTCCCGCGGGGTTATCCTGACAGTGTGAAATGAACCGGCCCGGAAGAGGGCCAAGACAGGAGCGTTTATGTATACAATCAGTGATCTGTACGATCTGGACCATACGCTGGCGGCGGACTATCTCCG
>ONXW01000079.1 GCA_900321915.1 uncultured Eubacteriales bacterium | reverse complement strand
GTACGAGCCTTAGTACCGCTGCGCGAGGGTGCTGGGCATCCGGTGGATGCCCGTCAAGCACCGACCGGAGCGGAGCGGAGACCTAAGTGCGAACGGTTCCCGGAAGAATATATTCATGTAAGGTATGTCTGATGCAACAGCTCTTTTTCCTTGTTTATCCCATCGGCGGCACCGGCACGGGCCTCGTCCTGTCGAAGACGTCTTCTACAGGGAACAGGTCCTCCAGGTGCTGCTTTGACGGGTTGGTTTCCGGCAGGTCGTAGTACATGCGGTAGCCGTCCAGGTTGCGGCGGCCCTGGCGCATATACTGGTCGCCGATCTGCACGTAATACCGGTTGGAGTCTACGTTGCAGAAGTAGCGGAATCCCGCGTTATACAGGATCTGGTACCGCGGCGAGGAGGTATCGTAGGGATGCCAGTCGCCGATATCGCTTCCGAAGGGGAAGAGGATGATGTCGGTGGACCCGATGAGCGGTTCCACGTAATCCTCCCACTTCCGGGTATCTTCGGTAAGCTTCTCGATGGATATGGATCCCATATTCCTGTGTCCCCAGCTGTGGGACGCCAGCTCATAGCCGTCCGCCAGCAGGCAGGCGGCCACTTTTTTTGCTTCCTCCCGCTCCGCTTCGATGTTGAAGTCCGGATGGTTTTTCAGGAATTCCTCGTTGGTCTCGTAGGAGGGGTCGGTGCGGTAGCCCAGGATCCCGTTGTAGCCGGTGAAGGCCAGGCACGCTTTCGCGCCTTTATAGGAGAAATCGGGGTGCTCGTCGATAAAGTGGTCCAGGATCGGCACCAGGTCATAGTCTCCCGTGACGATGGTCCCGTCCGGCATGGGCATCTCGCAGGTGGGGCGCCCGTCCTCGCCGACGATCATCTTCGTGGCGAAGCCGTCCCCTTCCATGTACTCGTAATAGCAGACGTCATCCTGGGACATGACGAAAGCCTGTTTGCCCTCCGGGAGCATGATGTCCTGGGCCTTCATGTGCATCTGCCCGTTTTCGTCGGGCTCCAGCTTTGCGATGTCGTGGAGCCGCACGAGGACGAAGCCTCGGGAATACATGTGGTTCAGGATTTTCTCGAACTCCGACCGGGTCGTCATGACCTGGTTATAGTCGTCCTGCTTGTAATCCCCGTCGAAGGTCCTGGCATTGTCCATGACCAGGATGTGGAAGAATACGTGGGTGATTTCCTGGGGATTTACGCGGACCAGGGTGGCTTTGGTCTCCTCGAAGGAGGCGATGGCCGCGGCGTATTCCTCGTCTTCCGCGTAGGCGGAGGCTCTGAGGAGCTCGATTGCCCCGTCGTAATCATATCCGGCTGCCATGCGCTGGGCGGTGTCCAGCTCAAGCTGCCGCTCTTCCTCGGGGGAGAGGGTTTCGGCTTCCGTAGTGGTCTCCTCCGGGCTGTCAGCCTCAGCTACCACATCGGCAGGATCCTTGCCCGCGGGGCTGTGTCCGCGCCGGAAGGCCAGGACGCCGGCGATCACGCAGAGGATGCCCAGCACCGAGAGCAGGAAGGGATAGCTCCAGAGAAGGCGCAGAAGAGGGGATCTTTTGGGACGCTTTTTGCGTCTGGGTGTCGCTGCGGGACGGTTTTCATTCTGTTCCATGATAGAAATTCTCCTGTGTAATGATTTATTCTGAGATGAATTAAAGCCAGCCTATGGCCTGCATGATAACGATCAGGATAAAAAGGGTAAACATGCTGCCGAGGCTGGTCCAGACAAGGAGCTGGCCGGCGAGCACGTCATCCGCGCCCATCTCCGCCGCCATCGGCACCGTGGATACGGAGACGGGGGAGGCGAATATCGGGATGAGGGCCGCGGTGAGGTTCGGGTCCATTTCCAGGAATCCCGCCTTTATGCAGAGCAGGAAGGCGGTAAAACCGATGATCGGGGCGATGATGAGGCGCCCGACGGAGGTGGTGATAATCTCTTTTTTCATCCCCGCGACAGCGCTCAGCTCAAATTTTCCGCCGAGGATGATGAGGGACAGCGGCGTGGCGATCCGGGAGACATAGCCGACGGCGGTGTAGAGCGCCGGGATGTCCCGCGACATGCGGAACACCGGGGTCCCGTCAGCCCTCACCGGGAGCATTTCCCTGATGATCAGGCAGAGGAGGCCCAGGAGAAGGCCGCGGATCAGGGGGTTCTTCAGGATACTCATCCCGATCCGCTTCCAGTTGATCTTCTGGCCGGAGTTCCGGGAAAATATGGTCAGGCAGATGACGCTGATGCTGTTGTACATGGCGATGGACGGAATCTGCAGGGGGGCCAGGGCCGCCAGCGCGGCTTCCCCGCCGATGGATTCCGCGAGAGGAAAGCCGATGATGGCGTTGTTGCTGCGCATCCAGGTCTGGGCGATAACGCCGCGGCGCTCGTGGACGTCGGTGCAGACGTAGGAAGCCGCGAGGCCGACGATCGTGAGCAGTCCCAGGGCGGCGACGATGAAGATGCAGAGGCGCCAGTTCACGGACCGCAGCCCATCCAGGTCGTAGACAGTTTTGAACAGCATTGTGGAGATACAGTAGTGGAAGCAGAAGCGGTTTCCCGTGGTGAGAAAATCGGGGGTGAATACGCCCTTCCGCTTCAGGAAGTATCCCATGAATACCAGCAGGAGGATCGGGGCGATACAGTTAAAGGAAAAATAAAACCATGTCAGCATGGGGAAAATGTCCTCTCTGAGATTTTATTCAGAAACATGTTATTTCTATTCTAAGGATTCTTATCCCAAAAAGCAACAGACATGATAAAATGAAAGGGCAGAAAGGAGTAAAGTCATGTCAGTTTTGCCGAAAAATTTTCTCTGGGGAGGCGCGGTGGCGGCGAACCAGCTGGAGGGAGCCTGGGATAAGGACGGGAAAGGGGAATCTGTCCCGGACCACTGCACCGTGGGTTCCGCCACGGAGCCGAAGCGCCTGACGGCGGTTATAGAGCCGGGGACCCGCTATCCCTCCCATGAAGCGATAGATTTTTACAGTCACTATGAGGAGGACATCGCCCTGTTCGCGGAGATGGGGTTTAAGGTTTTCAGGACTTCCATCAACTGGGCGAGGATTTTCCCCACCGGGATGGAGGAGGAGCCCAACGAGAAGGGGCTGGAATTCTATGACAGGGTGTTTGACACATGCCTCCGCCACGGGATCGAACCCCTCGTGACCATTTCCCACTACGAGCTGCCCTGGGCGCTGGCGGAGAAGTATAACGGCTGGGAAGGCCGGGAGCTCATCGGGTATTTCATGAAGTACTGCCGGACGATTTTTGAGCGCTACCGGGATAAGGTCAGGTACTGGCTGACCTTCAATGAGATCAACATGGGGACCCAGCCCTTCGGGGCTATCCTCTCCCTGGGCACGGTGAGGGGCTTTTCCGGGTACGTCACGGAGGTGCCGGATAAGCCCCAGGAGCGGTTCCAGGCCCTGCACCACCAGCTTGTGGCATCGGCCATGGCGGTGCGGTACGCTCATGAGCATTTCCCGCGGTTCCGGATGGGAAATATGAGCATGTTCGCCCTGTCCTATCCGAGGACCTGCAGTCCCGAGGATGCGCTGGCCTGCCAGAAGTCCATGCGGACGGTGAACTGGTACTGTTCGGACGTCCAGGTGCGCGGGGAATACCCGGCTTTCGCGGAGAGCCTGTGGAAGGATCTGGGCGTGAGCATAAAGACAGAGCCGGGGGATGAGGAGATCCTCAGGGAAGGCACGGTGGATTTCTACACCTTCAGCTATTACATGTCTTCCTGCGTCACGACGGATCCGGCGCTGGGCGCGGGGGCGGACGGAAGTCCGGCGGGCACAAAGAACCCGTACCTTTCCTCCTCCGACTGGGGCTGGCAGATTGACCCGAAGGGGCTGCGGTACGCCCTGAACGAGATTTACGACCGCTACCGCATCCCGCTGATGGTGGTGGAAAATGGCCTCGGCGCCTACGACAGGAAGGAGGCCGACGGCAGCATCAACGATGATTACCGCATAGACTACCTGCGGAGCCACATCGAGCAGATGAAATGCGCCGTGGAGGACGGCGTGGACCTGATGGGGTATACGCCCTGGGGCTGCATCGACCTGGTCAGCGCTTCCACCGGCGAGATGGCGAAGCGGTACGGTTTCATCTATGTGGAAAAATACGACGACGGGACAGGGGACCTGTCCAGGAAGAGGAAAAAGTCCTTCGGGTGGTATAAAAAAGTGATTGCCACAAACGGGGAGGACCTGGCTTGAGAATGGGAGGAACTGGAACATGGTTCAGGTGAAGATTCTGGGAACGAGGGGGTCCGTTCCGGTATCCGGGAAGGAATATAATATTTTCGGGGGTTCGACTTCCGCCTACGCCGTCACGGCGGCGGGGGAGACCCTGTTCCTGGACGCGGGGACGGGGATCCGGAATGTTTCCGGGGAGATGGTGCGGGGGGATAAGCTGCACCTTCTGCTGACGCACACCCACATTGACCATCTGCTGGGACTTCCGTTTTTCCTCCTGGAGCACTGCCGCGGAAAGCAGGTGGAAATCTACGGCAGGACCCGCCGCGGGGAGACGACGGAGCTGCAGCTGGATCATCTTTTCTCCCTGCCGCTCTGGCCGGCGCCCCTGCGGGACTACCCGGGAATCGGGTATGATTTTTATGAGGTTTCGGAGAGCCAGGAGATCGGTCCCTTCCGCGTCCGGTCCATGGAGTCGAACCATCCCGGCGGTGCCCTGCTGTACCGGGTGGAGGCGGAGGGAAAGGTTATCGTCCTGGCGACGGACTTTGAGCACGGGGATAAGCCGTCGGCGGACCTTGCCGTTTTCGCGGAGGGCGCGGACCTCCTCCTCTACGACGCCCAGTATACGGAGGAAGAGTACATTTCCCGGAAGGGCTTCGGCCACTCCACGGCGGAGGAAGGGATAAAACTGATGAAGCGGTGCGGCGCGAAAGCGCTGTACCTGGTCCACCACGACCCGGGAAAAACCGATGAGGAGCTCCTTCTGCGGGAGC
>ONXW01000140.1 GCA_900321915.1 uncultured Eubacteriales bacterium | reverse complement strand
CCGGTTATGGAAGTTGACATTCCGGTCAGCCGTATTCCGATTAAGCCGATTATGTTCGGCCAGTTCATCAAGGGAGGTGACGAGTCGTGAGAAAAACTGCAGATGTTGTAGTTATCGGTGGTGGTAACGCCGGTACATCGACCGCCTATCATCTTACAAAACTCGGCGTCAAGAACGTCGTTGTCGTAGAGCAGATGTACACCCCGTTCGGCGGCTCCGGAAGATGCGCAGCCATGTTCCGTCAGCAGTTCGCCACAGAAACCAACCTGGCCATGGCAAAGCTTTCCACGGATGAGTACGCCCACCTGGAAGAAGAACTGGGACTTGAGCCCGGCGAACTGGAGATCAGCTACTGCGGATATCTCCTTCCGGCGTACAATGAAGAAAATGAGAAGCAGCTGAAGAGCAATGTGCAGGCACAGAGAGATTTCGGATTTGATTCCTACTATCTGGATCCCCAGGGCTGTAAAGAGGTTTCCCCGTACATGGATATCTCCGAGATTCTCGGCGGATCCTACTGCACCGGCGAGGGATGTCTCAACCCGATGAAGCTGGCGCTCTCCTACAAGCACGCAGCTGAGAGAAACGGCGCGGAGTTCAACAACTACACCAAGGTCATCGGCTTCGATATCGAGGGCGGCAAGATCAAGGGCGTCAAGACCGACAAGGGCGATATCGCAACCAACTGCGTCATCAACGCGGCAGGTGAGTGGGGCAAGTTCATCGGACGTATGGCCGGCGTGACCATCCCGCTGGAGCCGGAGAAGCACCAGATCGTCGTAACCGAGCCTCTCGAGTATATCAAGGCTCCGATGCTTTATTCCCTGTACAAGTATGAGACCTACATCATCCAGGTTAAGCATGGCGGCTTCCTGATGGGCTGGTCTGACGCAGATGTCCGTGCCGGTATCATCGATTTCACACCGGAATGGAAGTTCCTTGAGAACCTGTCCTGGAGAGTAGCAAAGCAGGTTCCGGCACTGAAGAATGTGCGCATCATCCGTCACTGGGCAGGCCAGTACGGCAACCTTCCGGATCACGGCGTCCTGGTCGGCGGCGTTCCGGAGGTGGAGGGATTCTATCTGTCCCTCGGCGCGACGAAGGCAACCATGTTCGCGGCAGGTCTCGGCACTCTGGCAGCCGAGGCGGCTCTGGGCGTAACCCCGAGTCTCCCGCTGGACAACTACACCATCGATCGTTTCGCAAAGGGCAACCTCATCTTCGATAAGGCTCTTCTGTAATACGAAAAATTTTTCCCATAACTATCAGGTCATTATACTTTCGCGCACGGGAATCCCCGGCGGCTCCCGTGCGTATCTATCAAAAGACCTGAATAATTACAATGGCCGGAGCTCCGCGACAACCGCAGAACTCCGGTTATATTTTTAACAAAATTTACGGTTGTTCAGAAAGGAAGTGTATTTGGTGGGTGAATCCAAAAAAATCCGTATAGAGAAAGGTATCTTTCTCCCTACGTCAATAATACTTCTGGGCGTAATCTTCTTTGGTTTCCTGTTCAACGACGCCTTCGTAAGTCCCATGAGTGTCCTGTTTACGGCCTGCACAGACGGTCTGGGCTGGTTCATCATGATCGGATCCGTCCTGATGGTTGTCGTCGCCCTGATAGTCTGCTTCACGCCTCTGGCTGACAAGAAAGTCGGCGGTGAGGACGCAACCGTCCATCACAGCCTGTTTTCCTGGTGCGCCATGGCAATCTGCTCCGGTATCGCTACCGCCGTCGTATTCTACGCGGTTGGTGAGCCGATCACGTATTTCCACACGCCGCCGACCTGGTGGCACATTGATCCGGAAGGCCCGGACGCCGTTGTCCGCGCCATTTCCCAGTCCCAGTACCACTGGGGATTCATCTACTACGGAATCTTCACCTACTGGGGCCTCGTCTCCGGCTATATGATCTACAACCACAAGCTTCCGCCGAGACCCTCATCCGCATTCTATCCGCTGCTGAAGGATAAGGTTTTCGAGTGGCCGGGCAAGCTTATCGACATCGTCTCCCTGCTGGCCCTCATCGGCGGCATGGTTACCTCCCTTGGATTCGGCGTACAGCAGTTTGCGGCAGGTCTGAACTATGTGTTCGGCATCGTGCCTTCGAACATGATTTACATCATCACCCTGGCTACGGTTACGGTGGCATTTACCGCTTCCTCCGGCCGCGGCCTGAAGGCTGGTATGGCAGTTATCTCCAGTCTGAATTCCTATATTTATATCCTGCTGATCACCTTCCTGTTCATCGCCGGCAATACGGTATTTGAATTCAAGCTCCTGACCGCCAGCATCGGCCGGCAGCTGACTGATTTCATCCCGAACTGCTTCTCCCTGGATCCCACCAATGAGGGCGGCGGCTGGTATCAGGGCTGGACCGTATTCTACATGGCCTGGATCACAGCTTACGCACCGCTGATCGGATGCTTCCTGGCAAAGATCTCCCAGGGCCATAAGTGGAGAACATATATCCTGGTCAATATCTTTGTTCCGGCTGCTTTCGTTACCGTATGGTTCGTTGCATTCGGCGGAAATGCCATCTACAAGGATCTGTATGAGGGAGCCACCATCGGCGCGGAGGTTGCAGAAAAAGGTATCCCTGTGGCCAGCTTCGCCCTGATGAATGTCATGCCGCTGAAAGCCATCACCGTCCCCTTCATTGTCCTGGCCCTGTTCTTCTCCTTCATCACTCTGGCGGACGCTATGACCGGTACCATTGCTTCCATGACCATCAAGGATACTTCCGCGGAAGAAGCTCCTGTTGCGGTTAAATTCTACTGGGGCACCCTGACCGGTATTTCCACCTTCCTCTGCCTGTTCGTGCTCGGCACGGCCGGAACCCAGGCGCTGCAGAACATGTCCATCGTTTACGCAATCCCGATCTATGTCTGCACTTTCCTCTCTGTGAAGCCGCTTATCCAGATGATCAATGGGGAGGTGGACGCCTTCTTTGATTCGCTGACCGAGGAAGAGAGAGAAATGCTCTCCCAGGGTAAGCCGATAGGAAAATAAACAGGACTGAAAATAAAGAGACTAAAAATAACAGAATCCCCCTCGCGCCCGCGCGCACTGCATTGCAGCGATGCCGGAACGGAGGGGGATTTCTTTTCTACAGGCGGTACTATTTGTTTTTCTTGTCTTTCTTTTTGCTCTTTTTCTTCTTCAGCTTGTCCTCGAGCTTTTCTT
>ONXW01000259.1 GCA_900321915.1 uncultured Eubacteriales bacterium | reverse complement strand
TCCGGATGGATGATAAACCCGGCGTCAATATCATTTTCATAATTCTGAAGGTGTTTCAGCAGCTCGGCATTGCAGCGGTCATCGATCTGCAGCGAGATGTCCGGATGGGCCGGGACAAACTCTTTCAGAATCGGGCCATACAGAGAAGCGCAGGAAACCGGGGGCACCGCAATGCACAGCTTATGACGGCGGTAGGCCCCGTTTTTGATTTCTTCCGTGACGGCGTCCAGGTTGCGGAAAATGGTCTCGGTCCGACGGAGAAGCTCCTCTCCGGCCGGTGTGAGAAGGCAGGTGGAACGGTCGATGAGGGGGGTGCCCAGCTCCTCCTCCAGATTCCGCAGAGCTGTTGTGACTGTGGGCTGGGTGACATGAAGATCCTGAGCGGCGCGGGTGAAACTTCGGTGCTCCTGCACCGCCGCAAAGTATTTGAGCTGTCTCAGCTCCATGGATTACCTCCGGACTGACCATAAAACCGATTTATGGTTCATAAGAATGAATAATTTTACAAAACATAACGGTCATCGTAAAGTATAAATGAAGTTATTATTATTCTACTAAAATTGTTTTCGGAGGTCAATATTATGCGAAATGGAATCTTTCAGCTTGTGCGTCCGCAGAATGAGTACTGCATGAATTATGCGGAGGGATGCCCCGAAAGAGAGGCGCTGATGGCGGAGGTGGACCGCCAGGCTGCGCAGACGGTGGATATTCCGATGGTAATCGGAGGAAAAGAGATTTTTCCGGAGAAGACCCTGGATGTGACAGAGCCTCAGAGACACGCCAATGTGATAGCAAAGCTTCATATCGGCGGGGAGAAAGAGCTGAAAGAAGCTATTGAGGCATCCCAGAAGGCGGCGAAGGAGTGGGCTGCAACACCCTGGGAGGACAGGGCGGCTATCTTCCTGACGGCGGCAGATCTGCTTTCCGGCCCGTACCGCAATCAGGTGCTGGCAGCCACCATGCTGGGACAGAGCAAAAACATGTGGGAAGCGGAGATTGACATCGCGGAGCTCTGTGACTTCCTGCGGTTCAACGCCTATTTCCTGCAGGAGATCTACAAGCAGCAGCCGGGCATCACACCGGGCGCCATCAACCGCATTGAATACCGTCCGCTGGAAGGATTTGTGGCGGCTCTTACGCCGTTCAACTTTACCTCCATCGGCGGGAACCTGGGCTGCGCTCCGGCTGTTGCCGGCAATGTGGTGGTGTGGAAGCCGTCCACCACTGCAAGCCTTTCCAACTATTACTTTATGAAGATTCTGGTGAAGGCGGGCCTTCCGGCCGGCGTCATCAACTTTGTTCCCTGCAGGGGTTCAGACTTCTCGAAATATGTTATCACAGATCCGCGGATGGCCGGATTCCACTTTACCGGTTCCACGGAGGTATTCAACCTCGTCTGGAAGGAAGTGGGCAGCCACATCGAGCGCTACCATACCTATCCGCGTCTTGTGGGAGAGACCGGAGGAAAGGACTTTGTGTTCGCTGATCCTTCGGCGGATACAGATGCCCTGGTTTCCGGAATGCTCCGGGCAGCTTTCACCTATAACGGTGAGAAGTGCTCCGCGGCTTCCCGAGCCTATATTCCGGCATCTGTCTGGCCTGAAGTGAAAGAGAAAATCCACGAGGCGATGAAAAACATCTATGCCGGAGATATCCGGGATCCGAAGGCATTTCTGAATGCAGTCATCGACCGGGCGGCCTTTGACAAGATTAAGAGCTATATCGATGCTGCCAGGAAAGATGAAGATGCGGAGATTCTCGAGGGCGGAACCTGTGATGATTCTGTCGGCTACTTCATTCAGCCCACCCTGATACTGGCGAAAACACCGACCTACCGCAGCATGGTGGAAGAGATCTTCGGTCCGGTGCTCACAGTTTACGTCTATGAGGACGAGAAGCAGGAGGAGGCCATTGAGCTGTGCAACAGCAGCACAAAGTACGGCCTGACCGGCGCTCTCTATGCGCAGGACAGGGCGGCGGTGATCCGTATCAGCCGCGAGCTGTCCCAGGCGGCGGGAAATTTCTATATTAATGAGAAACCCACCGGCGCCGTGGTAGGACAGCAGCCATTCGGCGGCGGAAGAGCCTCCGGTACCAATGACAAAGCCGGTTCCGCAACAAACATGATGCGCTGGGTGAGCCAGAGATCCATCAAGGAGGTCCTGGTGCCCGAACGCGAGGTGCTGCAGCCGCACATGCTGTAACAGGACAGCACGAAAAAGCCCCGTATCGATGGGTGGGTGACATCGGTACGGGGCTTTGCGACACTTCAGATATAAGAATAACTAATATTTATAATGTGCAAACAGGAGTATTGCCGCATAGGCAATTGTACCGCAGAAAAAGCAGACCTGAGCCGTCATAATATGCTCCTTTCTATCAATTATACTGATGATTCATCAACAGTTTCGATGTTCTCTATCTCCTGGTTCTATGGTAATATATATGGAACAAGATGGGAAGACAGGGAATACAGGAACAATATTAGATCTCCTAATAACAGATGATTCCGATACAGGGGAGGACAGAATATGGACGACAGAAAACTTCACGCCCTGCTGACCGTGCTTTCCGCGGGGAGCCTGAATGCCGCCGCGGAGAAACTTGCCTGCACGCAGTCCGCCGTAACCCAGATGATGAACAGCATGGAGAGTGAGCTTGGGTTTGCCGTGCTGAAAAGGACCAACAAGGGGGTCCGGCTTACGGAAGCCGGGGAGCGGATTCTCCCCTATATCGTCGCCGCGGACGCAGGGATGTCGGAGCTTCTCGGAGAAGCGGAGAGAATCGCCACGGGGAAGGCGGTAAAGCTGCGTGTGGGAACATTTGCCAGCATCAGTGCCACCTGGCTTCCCGGCGCCATCCGGGAGTTTCAGAAGGACTATCCCGATGTCATGTTTGAGATCGTGGTAGGCACGGAGAATCTTCCCGTCCGTCTGGGGGAGGGGGAGCTTCACCTGATTCTGGTGGACGAATACCGGCGGGGGCCCGGCGCCTGGCATCCAATCATGGAAGACCCCTTTTACGCCGTGGTGCCGGAAAAATACGGAATGAACAATGAAAGTTCTGTCTCCCTGGATGAGATTCTGTCCTATCCGCTGATTGTGGCAAGCCTGGATATGAACTTTGAGGGGGCTGAGCGAATTCTGGAAGCGCCCGGCGCCATCCGGGTGCAGGCGGATGATAATACTCCCATTCTCCGTATGGCATCCAAAGAGATGGGGATCGCGATTCTTCCGGAGCTGAGCCTCAGGGCCGCGCAGGTGCCGGACAATGTGATCCTTCTGGATGTGGAACCGAGGCTGGTGCGGAAAATAGGCGTTGCCCTCCCGAAAAAGCCGGTCAGGGCTGCGCGGGAATTTGCCGGATTCCTGCGGGAACACGCCGAAGAACTGGCGCGTTTCTAGAAGAAACCTGTTGACGCAGGGCATCCTTTGTGCTATAGTAGCAAGGCTATGGAAGATTTAGCGCCTTTTTTGTGTTGTCAAAAAACACTCTTCTGCGGCTCACCCAGGCCGGGGAGAGCGCCGGCAGTTCCGGATTTTTCTGCAGTAACGTGCTGCACCCACCGAACCCGGAAAGGCCCGATACACAGGGAAGGAACGCAGCTGACAAATGAAAATGGAGGTGGAAGTCGTGCGCACAAGAATTACTCTGGCATGCACGGAATGCAAGCAGCGAAACTACAACATGACCAAAGATAAGAAGACGCATCCTGACAGAATGGAAACCAAGAAGTACTGCAAGTTCTGC
>ONXW01000035.1 GCA_900321915.1 uncultured Eubacteriales bacterium | reverse complement strand
TGCTCCGACCGGCTCTGCTGCCACCAGCTGTGCATCGCCCCCACGATAAAGAGGGTGAAAATCAGGGTGACCAGGAGGGCTGTATAATTTTTCTTCGGCGAATTGCCGCTGTCCTTGTTCTGATTGTTTTCGTTCATCTGGTTTCTTCTTCTCCCGTTATGTGGTAGAATTATATCTCATAATTATATAATCCAGCCGAACATAAATCAAGGAGAGGTTTTATGCCAGTCCACCCCTTTCCGGCCCTGTATGACAGCCGGTCCCGCATCCTGATTCTCGGTTCATTTCCCTCGGTGAAATCCAGGGAGATGAACTTTTTTTACGGCCATCCCCGCAACCGGTTCTGGACCCTTGCTGCCAGCCTCCGGAAGGAAGCCGTGCCGGAGACCATCGAGCAGAAGAAAGCATTTCTCCTCCGGAACCGCATCGCCCTCTGGGATGTCATCGGCAGCTGCGACATCCGCGGCTCCAGCGACAGCTCCATCCGCAATGCCGTCCCGAACGACCTGTCCCCCATCCTGTCGGGGGCTCCCATCGAGATGATATACTGCAACGGCACAACATCCTGGAACCTGTACGAGCGCTATATCCGCCCCGTGACGGGCATCCCCGCCGTGAAGCTCCCCTCCACCAGCCCGGCCAACGCGGCCTTCAGCCTGGAAAAGCTCTCGGAGGAGTGGAAGCGCATCAACATTCCCCTGGACATGCCCGTAAGCTACCGGAACTGCCGCCTCTGCCCCAGGCAGTGCGGAATCAGCCGGTATGACGGCCGCGGTTTCTGCCAGGCGCCGCCCTGGCCGGTGCTCGCCCGGGCCGCCCTGCACCCGTGGGAGGAACCCGTTATCAGCGGGGAGCGCGGCAGCGGCACCGTCTTTTTTACCGGCTGCACGCTCCGGTGCTGCTTCTGCCAGAACTATAAAATCAGCCAGGAAAACTTCGGAAAACCGGTCTCTTCCGGCAGGCTTTCGGAAATCTTCCTGGAACTGCAAAAGCAGGGGGCGCACAATATCAACCTGGTCACCGCGGTGCCGTACCTGCCTTCCGTCCTGGAAGCGCTGGAAGCCGTCCGCGGGAAGCTCGCCATCCCCGTCGTCTATAATTCCGGGGGCTACGAGACGGAGGAAGCCGTGGAGCTGCTCGCCCCCTATGTCTCTGTCTGGCTTCCGGACCTCAAATATTTTGACAGGGAACTCTCCGGCCGCCTCTCGGCCGCGCCGGACTATAACGAAACCGCCATCCGGGCCATCCGGAAAATGATTGCTCTCTCCGGGCCGCCGGTCGTCGAAAACGGCCTCCTCACCCGGGGCGTCATGATCCGCCACCTGGTCCTTCCGGGCCATAAGGATGATTCCATACGGCTGCTGGAGCAGATCAAAAAAGAGCTGCCGGGGGACAGCTTCCTGTTGAGCATCATGAGCCAGTACACGCCGTTTTACAGAAGCGCCGAACATCCGGACATCAACCGCCGGATCACCACCTACGAATACGGCAAAGTTATCGACCGCGCCATACAGCTCGGCCTGGACAGAGGCTTTATGCAGGAAAAGAGCAGTGCCCGGGAGGAATATACGCCGCCGTTTTCCCTGGAGGGAATATAATAAGCAGGTCGGATGTCCGCCCGTGCAGGCGCGGCGGCAGCTCTCCGGCCGCATCGCGCAAATACGCAAATAAAAGAGGGTATCGGTTTTTTTCTTTTCTACCAATACCCTCTTAGATTTCGTTATCCAATGGCGTGTACCTCCATTTAACTTCAATCTATATTCAATTGTTCTTCGCAGCTTTCTCTTCTCTTTTCATCAAACCTTCATTTTTTTTACTTTCTATCCGTACTCCCCTGTACCTTTTTCCTCTGATACTTTCTCGTCATATCAGCTGCGAACGGTTACTGTGTACCGGTTATAGAATTGTTTGATTCTCTCTGCTGCGTTCTCCTGTCTGATTCTTAATAATCAGACGCTTTTAAACTTCCGGCGGAATCAACTCCTTTCCCCTTATCAGGATTCTTTTTTTGGGATTCTCACCTCTGAATCCTTTCTTTTTGTATCTTTTTGTTGGTTTCATTATACGAAACCCCCTTCGATTTGTCAACACTTTTTATCTCTCAATCGCATTAATTTTATATATCTTATTTCTTAAGAAGATTGTTTTTGGTGTTTTGTATATTTTGAAGCTTTATTTCAGATAATTACGTTTAATCTGAAGGTATAATTTCCCGGCACTTTTACCATAGATTCCGACCTCCCCAAATGCTATGATCGCGATACGTCCGGCCGGATTTCTTCCGGCCCTCAGGCAACTCTATATCTCAATTCTGAAGGAGGTACTTTATGGTATATGAGACCTTTCTGAACACTGTCCGTGTCCTTGTCCAGGAAAAGCTGGGGGATTCCGTGGAAGTCCGCCCCGTCAAAGTCCTGAAGAACAACGGGACCGTCTGCGACGGCCTGACCATCGTCTCGGGAACCTATCCCGTCTCTCCCACCGTCTACCTGAACGACCTTTATGAGCTGTACCGGGAAGGCATGCCGATGCATGTGATCGCGGAGCAGGTGCTGCGCGCCTCGGCCGCCGGCCCGGAGATTCCGCCGGATACCGCGGACCGTTTCTGCGACTATTCCTCCGTAAAAGAACAGCTCGCCTTCCGCCTGATCAACACGGAAGAAAACCGCGAACTCCTGGAGGATGTCCCCTGGTTCCCTGTCCTGGACCTCGCCATGGTTTTCATCTCCGTGGTCCACACCTCAGGCGGGGAACTCTATTCCTGCCTCATCCGCAGAAACCACCTGGACATCTGGAACATTTCCCCGGAGGAGCTCCGCAGGGACGCGCTGGAAAACGCGCCGAAGGCCCTGCCGGCCCGCCTCAGGACCATGGCGGAGGCCATGCAGCTGGAGAATGCGGACGAAATGCCATTCTCCCCCCTCTACGTCCTGACAAACGGGACCGGGATACAGGGCGCGTCCGCCATGCTCTATCCCGGAGTGCTGAAAAACCTCGCGGATAAGGTGGATGACGATCTCGTCATCCTGCCCTCAAGTATCCACGAGGTTCTTCTGATGCCGGAAAAGGATTCCGGCGAAGCTGAACATATGAACCGGATGGTCCGGGAAGTCAACAGATCGAGCGTGGACCGCGCCGACCGGCTTTCCGACCATATCTATTATTTCCGCAGGGAGGGGTGCCTGATCACCGTTCCCCAGGGAAGCTGCCTTGCCAGCGAATCCACGATAACGATCCCGAGCGCCATGGCGCCGGCGATCTGAAGCGCCTCCGCGAGGTAATGGCCCGCCAGGACATTTTCCCCCCGGCTCAGGTAATAGACCGTCCTGTAGATGGAACCCCCGGGCACGGTGGGGAGAATTCCCGGCAGCAGGAATGCTGTCACCGGCGCTTTCTTCCGGCGCGCCAGCACATGGCTGGTAAATGCGGCCGCGAGGCTCGCGAGCAGCGCCGCGGGCACATTTCCCCGGCCGGCGCCGGTAACGAGGCAGTACACGAACCAGTTGAGAGCACCGGTAAGGCCCCCGGCGAGCAGCAGGTTTTTCGGAAGGTCAAGGATCAGGCTGAAGCCGAGGATCGCCAGGAAGGCGCTCGCGGTCTGAATCAGCAGCTGTGTGACGGACATGGTTATCCTCCTTTTTTACAGGGACAGCAGCATGGACATGGCCACGCCGGTGGCGATGGCCATCGCCATGACCACAGCTTCCGCAAATCTGGCCGTGCCGGCGGCATAGTCCCCGTTGATGGTGTCCCGGATGGCTGTGGTGAGCGTCGCTCCCGGAACCAGCGGCATGATGGATCCCATCACCACGGGATCCGCGTGCAGCGGCTGCCACAGGAAGCGCTGCAGGAGCAGCGCCGAGAGGCCTACTGTGAGGCCGCCGAGGAGCATCCGAATAAAATCGCTGATGGCGTATTTGGGCAGCGCCTGCAGCACCGCGCAAAGCAGGAGCCCCACCAGGCCGGCCGCGATGGCTTCCGGACAGCCTCCCCCGAACATGACGGCAAAAAAGCCGCAGACCAGGGCATAGCCCAGGAGGCATACAGCGAAACCGTAGTCCCGGACTTCCCTGATCCGGGAAAGCTCCTCTTCCGCTTCCTTTAATGTTTTCCTTCCGGCGCAGAATTCCCGGGACAGCTGGTTGATCAGGATAAACCTCCTGAGGTCGGTCCTGTGCTCCGTCACCCGGTGCATCGCAGAGACGCTCTTTATGTCCCTGGCGGCGATAAAAATCCCGGTCGGAAGCGCGAATACCTCCGGGGAGTCCCAGCCGCCCGCGCGGAGGATCCTGTAAACCGTGTCCTCCACCCTGGCCATCTCCGCGCCGCTCACCAGGAGCATTTCCCCGGCGCCGAGAGCAAATTCCGCCAGGCGTTCCATATTTTCCCTGTTATGATTCATCCATTTCGCGGAGCATCTTTTTCAGCTCCACCATACGGTCACGCAGCTGCGCGGCTTCCTCGAAATTCAGCTCCGCCGCAGCCTGGTTCATCTTCTTTGTAACTGTTCTGATCAGCTTTTCCAGCTCCTCCCGGTCCATGGATTCGGGGTCCTTGGTGATCCGGTTGGTAATGCCGTCCGCCGCCTGAGAGATGGAAATAAGGTCCCGGACGGCCTTTTTGATCGTGGTGGGCGTGATGCCGTGCTCCCGGTTGTACTCCTCCTGCACGGCCCTCCTGCGGTTTGTCTCATCGATGGCCCGCTTCATGGAGTCCGTCATCGTATCCGCGTACATGATGACGCGGCCTTCCGCGTTCCTGGCAGCGCGCCCCACCGTCTGGATGAGGGACGTCTCCGACCGCAGGAATCCCTCCTTGTCGGCGTCCAGTATGGCCACGAGGGAGATCTCGGGGATATCCAGGCCCTCCCTTAGGAGGTTGATTCCCACGAGAACGTCAAACACGTCCAGGCGCATGTCCCGGATGATCTCCGCGCGCTCCAGGGTGTCCACGTCGGAGTGGAGGTATTTGACCCGGACCCCCGCCTCTTTCAGGAAATCGGTCAGGTCCTCCGCCATCCGCTTCGTGAGGGTGGTCACCATCACCTTGTTCTTCTTTTCCGTCTCTCTCGTGATCTCCGTGAGAAGGTCATCGATCTGCCCTTTCACGGGGCGCACGTCGATGGGCGGGTCCAGGAGGCCCGTGGGCCGGATCAGCTGTTCCGCCCGCAGCATCTCGTGCTCCTCCTCATAATGGGCTGGCGTCGCGGAGCAGAACAGGACCTGGTCTATCTTGGTCTCAAATTCGTCAAAGCTGAGAGGCCGGTTGTCCAGGGCGGACGGAAGCCGGAACCCGTAGTTGACCAGCACGGTTTTCCGCGCCCGGTCCCCGTTGTACATGCCCCCGATCTGCGGGATGGTCATGTGGGACTCATCGATGATCATCAGGAAATCCCTGGGGAAATAGTCCATCAGCGTGCAGGGCGGATCCCCCGCCTTCGTGAAATTCAGCTGCCTGGAGTAGTTCTCGATGCCGGAGCAGAAACCCGTCTCCCGCATCATTTCCACGTCAAAGTTGGTCCGCTCCGCGATTCTCTGGGCTTCGATGAGCTTGTCCTCGCTCTTGAAAAACGCCACCTGCTCCTGCATCTCCTGCAGGATGTTCTCCGTGGCCAGCATCATTTTTTCCTTCGGCACCACATAGTGGGAGGCCGGGAAAATGGCGACGTGGCCGAGGATGGCTTTGATTTCCCCGGTCAGGGAATCAATCTCCGCGATCCGGTCAATCTCGTCGCCGAAGAATTCGATCCTGTAGGCGGCGCCGCTGGAGTAGGCCGGATAGATCTCGATGGTATCCCCGCGCACGCGGAAGCTTCCGCGCTTAAAATCCATGTCATTGCGGTTGTACTGGATATCGATGAGCTTCCGGATAACGTCGTCCCTGTCCTTCTCCATGCCCGGCCGGAGGGAAATGACCATGTTTTTATAGTCGATGGGGCTGCCCAGTCCGTAGATGCAGGAGACGGAGGCGACAATAATGACGTCGTTCCGCTCCGACAGCGCGGCCGTGGCTGAATGGCGCAGCTTGTCGATCTCGTCGTTGATGGCGGAATCCTTCTCGATATAGGTATCCGTCGAGGGGACATACGCCTCGGGCTGGTAGTAATCATAGTAGGATACGAAGTATTCCACCGCGTTTTCCGGGAAGAACTCCTTCATTTCCCCGTAGAGCTGTGCCGCCAGCGTCTTGTTGTGGGCGATGATAAGCGTGGGCTTGTTGAGCCTTTCGATGACATTTGCCATGGTAAAGGTCTTGCCCGACCCGGTCACGCCCAGCAGGGTCTCGCACTGGTTCCCCTCCTGAAAGCCCTTCACCAGCTCTTCGATAGCCTGCGGCTGGTCGCCGGTAGGCTTGTATTCCGAATGCAGCACAAAATGATCCATGCCACTGTTTCCTTTCTGTTTTCCTCGTTACAGGACGCTGCTCTTCACCGCGCCGACGGACACGTAACCGGCCAGTACGGCGGCAAGATCCGTCCCCTCCGGGACTTCCTCCGCCGTCGTTTTTATGCCGACCACCGTCAGCACATCCCCCTCGTCCGTGACCATGGGGATATATTTGTCCTTGTATACCTGGATGGGCGCCACGGTCCTGTCCCGCAGAATGCCCCGGCACTGTTCCAGCGGGCACCCGGGGAAGTTCACGTTCCAGATGCCGCCCTCCGGCGCCTCCATCCCGAGAAGCTCCCGGGCGATCTCCGCCATGTACTGATCTTCGACTTCATGGCAGTCCACCGCTTCGCCGGAGAAGGCGATGGCGGGAACCCCCTGCATCATGGCCTCCATCGCCGCGCCCACGGTGCCGGAGTAGGCGATGTCATACCCGGCGTTGTAGCCGTGGTTGACGCCGGAAAAGACCACGTCCGGCCGGTTTCCCTTCATCAGGTAGGAAAGGGCCACCTTGACGCAGTCCGCCGGCGTCCCGCTCAGGGAAAATGCCGTCACCGGCCCGGGGAAATCCACACGCTCCGCGATCAGGGCGTCCCGGATGGTAATCCGGTGGGACATGGCGCTGCACTGGGTTACCGGGGCGACGACCCAGACCTCCCCCAGCTGCGCGGCCATCCCGGCAAGCCTCCGGATCCCCTCCGACTGTATGCCGTCATCGTTGGTAATGAGAATTCTCATGCAGGCCCTCCTTCTCCGGCAGCATCCCCCGCGGTTCCGGCAGGTTCCTCTTTTAAGGGAAGGAGCGTCCCGGCCCTGTTTATCCACCGTTCCTCCTCCGGCAGGTCGTAGTCATCCAGGAAGCTGTACTTCCAGCCGTCCGCGTGGACGCCCAGGATGGTTTTCAGGCTGATGTCGTGGGTGCTGTTGAAAATGTTGCGGTCAATATTGCTGTCCATCTTCCGCAGCTTTTCTATGAGCTGCTTCATATCCTGCCTGCGGGAGCCGGTCTCTTCCTGCTCTTTTTCCATGTGTTCCGTAAAACGGCAGGCGCAGCGGATGAACCGCAGGTGATTGTAATCCCTCCAGGCCAGGACATCCTGCTCCTTCACCAGGTACATGGGGCGGATCAGCTCCATTCCCGGGAAGTTCCTGCTGTGAAGCTTCGGCATCATGGTCTCTATCTTGCCGGCAAAGAACATCCCCATCAGCACGGTCTCGATCACATCGTCAAAATGATGTCCCAGGGCAATCTTGTTGCAGCCCAGGGCTTTCGCGCGGGAATAGAGGTATCCGCGCCGCATCCTGGCGCAGAGATAGCAGGGGCTCTTGTCGATATCCGCCACAATATCGAATATCTGCGACTCGAAATGCGTGAGCGGTATCCCGAGGGTTTTCGCATTTTCCTGAATCAGGTCCCAGTTCTCTTCATTATATCCGGGGTTCATGCACAGGAAATCCAGGTCAAAATGCACCATGCCGTGGCGCTGCAGCTCCTGCAGGAGCTTTGCCATCAGCATGGAGTCCTTCCCGCCGGAGATACAGCAGGCGATATGGTCGCCCTCCTGAATCAGCTGATAGTCGTGAACCGCCTTCGTGAAACGGCGCCATATCGGGCGCCGGAACTTCTTGATGATGCTTCTCTCTATCTCCAGCGCGCGCCCTTCGGCATCCCCCGGCCCTGCCGGCTTCCCGTCCGTCACCGCGATCCCGATATTCTCCATCTCTCCGGTTTCCTTTCTGTACAAAAGAAAGCCGCTAATCATTGCATCTGCAAAAATTAACGGCTCATATCGCTGGGCTAGAAGGATTCGAACCTTCAAAATGACGGAGTCAGAGTCCGCTGCCTTACCATTTGGCTATAGCCCAATATTCAGTTCGCAGTAATGTTGACTGCGAAAATCATTATATCACACACATCGGAATCGTCAAGCACTTTTTTTTCGGATTACAATTCCGGAAAGAGTCCGGACCGGGATAAAACTCTCGCCTCATCCCGGTCCGGACTCTCTTTTTTATCTCTCTTACACGCTGCCTGCGTTTTGCGCCGCCGCGTCATTCTCCGCGCCGCCGTCCTGTTCCGCACCGCTGCCGGCTCCTGCCGCATCGGTA
>ONXW01000020.1 GCA_900321915.1 uncultured Eubacteriales bacterium | reverse complement strand
CGCCAGGTCCTGGGCCTGTTCAACGAGGATCCCGCCGTCATAGACGCCGGCCTCATCCGCATGCGCTATATCCTGCTCTTTGAGCCCGGGGACGTGTTCATGGAGGTCATGTCCGGCGTCATGAGGGGCTTCGGCAACTCCGTCCCGCCGGCGGTCCTGACGCTTATCTGCGTCTGCGGAAGCCGTATCCTCTGGGTCAACACCGTCTTCCGGATGCACCCGGATTTCCCGACCCTCATGACCATTTACCCGATCAGCTGGATTGTCACCGCCGTGGCCCTGGTTTTAGCCTACTTCCACATGAAGCGGACCACCCTGAAAGACTTTTTTGCCGGCACGGGACTGTAATGCACAGATTGTTCCGTTTTCCGGATTTGCATCACGGAGGCACATATGCCCACAAAAGACTCAAAAACACAGAGCATCACCTACGGAGCAATGATCATCGCCATCTTCGGCATGCTGCTCCTCCTGAACCGGCAGACCGGAAGCTTCTTTGAGGAAGTCTTCCTGTACATTTTCCCCATACCCATGGTGGCTTACGCCGCCATCTACGGCTGGAAGCGCAGTCTCCCGGTCTTTGTCGGCATGTGCCTGATCTCGTTTCTCTGCGGGACCTTCACCAGCATCTTTTACGCCATCAGCCAGGCCTTCATCGGCCTGGTCTTCGGCACATCCCTGAATCATCACCGCGACATGACGCGGACGCTGCTGATGGTGATGGTCCTGTCGGCCCTCGCCAATATCCTCAGCACCGTCGTCCTCGCCACACTCTTCGGCTACAATATCACCGCCGAGGTGACCGCGATGCAGCAGGGCATGCACGAGAGCCTGCAGAAGGCCCTGGAGTTTTCCGGCGGCACCTCCAACCCCCAGAACGTCCAGACCATGGAGGCCATGAAATCCATCCTCACCTTCGACTATATGAAGCGGATGTTCATCCTTTCCATGGTGTTCTTCGGGGCCATCCAGGGCTTTGTCGTCTACCAGCTGAGCCTCGTGATACTGAGAAGGCTCCGGTTCCCCGTGGAGAAACCGAAGCCTCTGATCGAATATTTTCCGCCGCGCTGGATCGGCTACGTCGCCCTGGCCCTGTTCGCGGCATACTATTTCACCACACTGCGCCCCCTGGACAATGAATTCCTCCAGAACGCGGCCCAGACCCTGGGCATGTGCGGCATGCTGTTCCTGTTCCTCTTCGGCGTCATCGCGGCAAACCAGGCCGTCAAGGCCTGGATCACCCCGAATAAGCTGCTGGCCGTCATCCTGACCGCCGTGGCCCTGATGACCTTCCCCATGGTCGTCATCATCCTGGGATACCTCTATATCTCCGCGGGCTTCCACGACCACATCACGGCAAAGCTTAAAAAGAATGAAAAGGCGAAGGATAATCTTCCGCCGCCGAGGGCGTTCTGAGGAAGGCTGTCCTGTACAGTCCCGGTATTTATCACAGCTGGCGCATGAGGTTTACCATCTCGATGGCGCCCAGCGCGCAGTCATAGCCCTTGTTGCCGGCCTTGCTTCCGGCGCGGGCGATAGCCTGGTCAATGTTTTCGGTGGTGACGATGCCGAACATGGCCGGAACCCCCGTGGTCATGGATATCTGGGCAATGCCCTTGGACACCTCATTGCAGACATAGTCGTAGTGGGAGGTCTGGCCGCGGATCACGCACCCCAGGCAGACGACGGCGTCATACTTTCCCGAGCGGGCCATCTTCAGCGCCGCTGTCGGAATCTCGAAGGCTCCCGGCACCCAGGCGACGGTGATATTGTCCTCATCCACACCGTGGCGCACCAGCCCGTCTTCCGCCCCGCCCAGGAGCTTGTTGACGATAATCTCATTGAACCTCGACGCGACGATGGCGACCTTCATTCCTTCCGGCGCGACAACCTTCCCCTCTATAACTCTGATTTCCTTCATGTTTTTCCTCCTTTGATATATATATGCGGCGCAAGCGTTTGAAAAGCGCTCAGACATTCAGAATGTGGCCCATGCGGGTCTT
>ONXW01000036.1 GCA_900321915.1 uncultured Eubacteriales bacterium | reverse complement strand
CTGTTTTTTATACTATCCCTCTGTTTTTTTACTATCCCTTTATCTTTTTTACCTCTTCGATCATTAAGGGCAGTATCTGCTTTACATCCCCAACGATTCCCAGGTTCGCGATGGAGAATATCGGGGCGTCGGCATCTTTATTGACGGCGATGATGTATTTGCTGCCCATCATGCCGGACACGTGCTGTGTGGCGCCGGACACGCCGCAGGCAATATAGAGGTCCGGGGCGACGATCTTGCCGGACTGTCCGACCTGGTGCGTCCTGCCCGCCCAGCCGTTCTCAATGGCCGGCCTGGTGGCGCCCACGACGCCGCCCAGGGCGTCCGCCAGTTCCTCCACCAGGCGGAAATTCTCCTCTGATCCCATGCCGCGGCCGCCGGTCACGATGACAGACGCGTCTTCCAGATTTACCGCCGCGCCCGCCTCCGCGATCACTTCGGCGATCTTCGCGTATGTGCCGCCGGGCTCCGCCGTCAGTTCCTCCGCCGCAGGCGCTTTTTCCGGAGCGTCATAGCTCCCCCCGCGGATACTGATGACCGCTGCCGGGACGGCGAACTCTATGGTCTCCCGGACCGTTCCGCCGAATACCGGGCGTACGGCGGTGAGTTTTCCATCCTCCGCCGCGATGGCGATGGCATCATTGACCGAACCTGCGCCAAGCCTTTCCGCGATGCGCGGGCAGGCCAGCTTTCCGGTGGAGGTTGCGGCCAGCAGGACCAGGTCCGCGCCCTCCTCCTTTGCCTTTTTACTCACAGCTTCCACGACGGCATCCTCACAGAGCATACCCTCCGGCGCCGCGACGGTTACGGGGCATACCTCCGCCCCGGCCGCCTGTGCCGCGCCGAACAGCTCCAGAGCGGCGCTGATGGGAGATCCGTCTTTACATTCCAGGTAAATAATCGCTTTCATAGATTTCTCCCTCCTTTACAGCACCTTGTCCGCAGCGAGAACTTCAAAGGCTTTCGCCACAGCCTCCGCCGGTTCCGACTCCTGAATCTTAATTCCCGCTTCCCGCTTCGGCGGCTCCGTGAAGCCCCGGTAAAGCACTCTCGGCGCTTCCTCTCCCGCCTTCAGTCCGATGTCGTCCTTTCCGAGGGACGGGATCTTCACTTTCCTTGCGGCCAGTTTGCTCTTAATGGTGGGGTAGCGCGGATCATAATCCGGCTTGGATACGGTGAGAAGGGCCGGCACAGCCACATCAACCATCAGGTATCCGGATTCCAGTTCCTTCTTTACCTTAAGGCCTCCGTCCGCCGGGGAAGCCTCCACGATATCCGACACGAAAGGAAGCCCCAGCTTCTCCGCCAGGAGTTCTCCCACTTCGCTGCCGATATAGTCGGTGGATTCCCGTCCGCAGAGCACCATGTCGAATTTAGCGCCGTTTTCCTCCTCTATCCTGCCGACGGCGGCGGCGAGAAGGGCCGCAGTCACGTGGGCGTCCGCGGAATCGATACCCTCATCCGAGATATGGAAGGCGTTCTTCGCGCCCACCGCCAGGGCGTTCTTCAGGCAGACCTTGTTGTCCTCGGGACCCACGGAAACAACCGTCACGGTGCCGCCGTTTGCCTCCGTGAAACGTACCGCCAGCTCAAGGGCATAGGTGTCGAAGGCATTTCCCTGGGGTTCAGCCCGGGAAAAATCCGGCTGCCCGGACGCGTCCAGGCGGATCTCCACGGAATCATCCGGCACCTGTTTCATACAAACCATAATCTCCATAGGTGATGTCTCTCCTTTCTGTGATCCCATCAGATCTTCCCGATAACTGATCTTCCTATAACCAGCCTCTGGATCTCATTGGTTCCCTCAAAGATCTGGTAAATCTTTGCGTCGCGCATCAGCTTCTCCACGGGGTATTCGCGGCTGTAGCCGTATCCTCCGTGAATCTGGACCGCCTCGATGGCACAGTGCATCGCGGCGTCGCCGGCCAGGCACTTCGCCTCCGCCGCGGCTGTGGAGAACGGCTCGCCGCGGTCCATGAGGTTCAGGGCATACGCGCACATCTGCCGGGCCGCCTCGGTCTGCATCTCCATATCCGCGATCTTGAACTGGAGGACCTCATTTTTCGCCAGCGGCTCCCCGAACTGCACGCGCTGCTTCAGGTAAGAGACAGATTCATCGACAGCTCTCTGGGCAATGCCGACAGCCACGATGGCGCACCACACCCTGGCGATATCCAGGGTCTTCATGGCGATACGGAATCCTTCGCCCACCTTGCCCAGCACCGCGCTCCCGGGAACACGGCAGTCTTCCAGGACTACATCGCTGGTGTGGCTGTTGCGG
>ONXW01000200.1 GCA_900321915.1 uncultured Eubacteriales bacterium | reverse complement strand
GCCATGCGGTCGATGTCCGGATTGCGGCTGCTGAGGGGGGCCCTGGCATCCGCCAGCTCAATCACGAGGCTGACGAGCCGGAGGTCATCCGTCATCGCCCTTTTCGCTTTTGTCATATGCCCCGGGTACCACTGGATATTCATGGCCGGACCTCCTTCCCGCAGTCGCTGTCTTCAGTGACAAACTTACAAGATAAAGAAAAGGGACAATTTTCATTGTCCCTTGCCTCAGAATTACCGAAGAGTTTCTTTTACTTTTGCAGCTTTACCGGTTCTCTGTCTCAGATAGTTCAGTTTCGCTCTGCGTACCTTACCTCTTCTGACTACTTCAATCTTATCAACAGAAGGAGAATGTAACGGCCAGGTTCTCTCAACGCCGATTCCGTTGGAAGTCTTTCTCACAGTGAAGGTCTCTCTTGCGCCGCCGCCCTGTCTCTTCAGGACTGTACCCTCGAACATCTGGATTCTCTCGCGGTTTCCTTCCTTGATCTTCGCATAGACGCGGATGGTGTCACCGACGTTGAACGCCGTAATGTCGCTCTTTAATTCTGCTTCTTCAATCTTTCTGATGATCTCGTTCATTGGTATGAACCTCCTCTAAAATCTTTGATGTTCTTGAATACCAATCTGTAACAGCGGAACATCTCTTTATTTCACGGTAAACTATATTAACACATAAACAGGCTTACTGCAAGCATTAAATATCGTTTTTTTCCTTTTCCAGGAGAGTCCGGAGAAACTTCCGCTCTTTTTCCGAGAGGACCGCGTTCTCCAGGAGGTCCGGGCGTCTTTCGAGTGTCCTCTCGATGGACCGCTCTCTCCTCCATATATCGACCTTTCCGTGATCCCCGGAAAGGAGGACAGGCGGCACCTTAAGCCCCATAAATTCTTCCGGCCTGGTATACTGGGGGTATTCCAGCAGGTTGTCGTGAAATGTCTCGACTTCCGCTGACATATCATTGCTGAGCACTCCGGGAACAAGCCGGGAGACACAGTCAATGATGACCATGGCGGGCAGTTCCCCGCCGGTCAGCACATAATCCCCGATGGATATCTGGTCTGTCACAGAGAGCTCCAGGGCCCGCTCATCGATCCCCTCATAATGGCCGCACAGGAAAACAAGGTCGTTCTCCTTCGCGAGCTCCTCCGCAATCTTCTGCGTGAATGTCCTTCCCTGCGGCGACATGTAGATAACGCGGGGGCGGCTGCCGGTTTCCGCCTCCACACGGGCGCATACATCCTCGCAGGCGGCATAGACAGGCTCTGCCTGCATGACCATGCCCGCGCCCCCGCCGTAAGGATAGTCGTCTACGTGATGGTGTTTCTCGTCTGTGGAGTAATCCCTGATATTGACAGTATGAAGCGTTATGGTCCCTTTTGCCATGGCCCTTCCGGTGATACTGGAAGAAACCCCCTGCTCTATCAGCTCCGGGAAAAGGGTCAGCACATGAAAATTCATTATTTCTCCCCTTAAAGGTCCAGCAGGCCGTCCAGAACATGGACTGTCATGGTGCCGGCCTCCAGATCCGCCTGCAGGATACACTCCTCCGTGGCGGGAAGGAGCAGGTCTTTCTTTCCGGCCTTCCGGACCACATAGACATCATTTGCTCCGGTCTCAAGGACATCCCAGAGCTCGCCCAGTTCCTCACCGGTATCTGTAAGGACGCGGAGCCCGATCAGGTCGGCGAGATAATACTGTCCCTCTTCCAGGGGCACTGCGTCTTCACGGGACACATACAGCTCCTTTTGCCGGTACAGCTCCGCCGTATTCCTGTCGTCTATTCCCGCAAGCTTCAGGATAACCATCTTTTTAAAGTATTTTACCGATTCGATGGCCACGGGCGTCTTTGTGCCGCCCCGGTCAATGAGGACGGACTCCAGTTCGCGGAATTTGCCCGGATCATCCGTAGTGGGAAATACATTCACCTCTCCGCGGATACCGTGGGCGGAAGTGATGACGCCGACACGAAAATATTCATTCTTCATATGTTCTTATACGAAACGCCGCCAAACCCGGAAGGCCTGGCGACGCTGCTCTTTTTCACTGAGTATGGGTCACTCAATATCAACGGTAACTTTTTTGTCGCTGCCGGATGACGCAGCTTTGACAACCGTACGGATAGCACGGGCAATCCTGCCCTGCTTGCCAATCACCTTGCCCATGTCCGCGGACGCGACATGGAGCTGGACAAGGGTTTCATTGTCTTTTTCAGTCTCTGTGACAACAACTTCGTCCGGATTGTCGACAAGCGCCCTGGCAATGACTTCTACCAGTTCTTTCATGTCTTTCTCCTTTGTTCTGGGAGCTTTACTGGATACCGGCAGCCTTCAGAAGCCTTGCGACTGTCTCGGTCGGCTGTGCGCCGTTTGCAAGCCACTTCTTTGCGGCTTCCTCGTCGAATTTTACGGTTGCGGGCTCGGTATTCGGATCATAGGAACCGACTTCCTCGATAAATCTGCCGTTTCTCGGAGATCTGGCATCAGCGATGATAATCCTGTAGTAGGGTGCCTTCTTCATACCGATTCTCTTAAGTCTCATCTTAACCATGGTCTTTTTTCCTCCTGAATATATATCATTCCTGGTTTATATCATAAAAGCAGTGTGCTTTTATCGCGTTTTTATGATCAGCCGAAAGGCAGTCCCTTTCTGCCGAACATCCCGCCGAGGCCGCCGAAGCCGCCGCGCCGTTTTCCTCCCATCATGCCGGGAAGCTGTTTCATCATTTTCCGCATCTCTCCGAACTGCTTCACCAGCCGGTTGACGTCCGCAATATCGACGCCAGCGCCGTTGGCAATCCTCTTTTTCCTTGAGGGGTTCATGAGCTGCGGGTTTGCCCGTTCTTCCTTCGTCATGGACAGAATGATGGCCTCGATTTTCCCGAGTTCTTTCTCATTGCCTTCCATATCAATGTTCTTCAGCTGGCTCATGCCGGGAAGCATTCCCATAATGCTGGCCATTCCGCCCATCTTCTTCAGCTGGTTCATCTGGTCCAGGAAATCGTTGTAATCGAATTCCGCCTTGCGAAGCTTTCCTGCCAGCTCCTTTGCTTTATCCTCATCCACGACGGCTGTGGCTTTATCGATAAGGGTGAGCACATCTCCCATGCCGAGGATTCGGGAAGCCATGCGGTCCGGGTAAAACTGTTCCAGATCCTCCGGCTTTTCCCCCATGCCCACATAAAGGATGGGTTTTTCCGTCACGGCGCGGATGGAGAGCGCCGCACCGCCCCGGGTGTCGCCGTCCAGCTTAGTGATAATCACACCGTCAATGCCTATCCTGTCCCGGAAGGTTCCGGCGACGTTCACGGCGTCCTGGCCGGTCATGGCGTCCACGACAAGGATGGAATAATCCACATGGATTGCCGACTTTATGTTCTCCAGCTCTGCCATCATACTGTCATCGATCTGGAGACGTCCGGCCGTATCGAGCACCATAATATTGTAACTGTTTTTCGCGGCGTGTTCCATCGCAGCCTTCGCGATATCCACAGGGCTCACATGGGTGCCCATGGTAAATACCGGCACGCCGACCTTCTCTCCGTTCCTGACCAGCTGATCCACCGCAGCCGGACGGTACACGTCACCGGCTACAAGGAACGGCCTGCGGCCCATGGACTTGAATTTCGCCGCCAGCTTTGCGGCAGTCGTCGTCTTACCGGCGCCCTGGAGACCCATCATCATAATGACGGTCACTTCATTGGTCGGCTTCAGGGTAATCTCGGTCATCTCAGAGCCCATCATGCGGACAAGCTCCTCATTGACGATCTTGACAACCATCTGGCCGGGATTCAGGCCGTTCAGCACATCCTGGCCAATGGCCCGCTCCTGGACAGCCTTGTTGAAGTCTTTTACAACTTTAAAATTGACGTCCGCCTCAAGAAGGGCCATCTTGACTTCTCGGAGACCCGCCTTGACATCGGCTTCCGAGAGCCGGCCTTTTCCGGTCAGGTTTTTAAATACATTCTGCAGTTTCTCAGTAAGACTTTCAAATGCCATTGATTCCTCCGGCAGATTTTTCAGCTATATCAGTTCCAGTATTTTTTCGGAGATCCCGGATATTTCATCCACAAGCTTCATATCTTTGGTCTCCCTGCATTCCGCGGAGAGGCGCCTGATTTCCGATACATATTCTCTGGTACGGCGAAACTTGCTGACCAGCTTCAGGCGTTCTTCATATCCCTGGAGCAGCCTGTCGCACCTGCGGATCAGGTCAAATACAGCCTGTCTCGTGATGCCGTGTTCTTCCGCAATCTCTCCCAGCGACATGTCGTGGACGACGAGATCTTCATAGACCGACTGCTGATGTCTGGTGAGCAGTTCGCCATAAAAATCATACAGAATTCCCTGTTCTACAATCTTTTCCATAGCGTCCCCCGCCTAAGATGGTTTCTCAGCATTGACTATACTACATGAAGAAAACAGGGGTGTCAAGTCTTTTTTCTTGACACCCCTGTTTTTCTTTTTTTCTGTATACTCAGGCTTTCTCGGCTTTCATGCCGTTCAGTTCATCAAATACGGCATCGTTCAGCACTTTGATATAGGTCCCCTTCATACCGGAGGAACGGGATTCGATAACGCCCGCGCTCTCAAACTTCCTGAGGGCGTTTACGATGACGGAACGGGTAATGCCGACGCGGTCGGCAATCTTGGACGCTACAAGGATTCCCTCACTGCCGTGCAGTTCATCAAAAATATGGGTGATTGCCTCAAGCTCTGAAAAGGAAAGTGTACTGATGGCGGACTTGACAATCTGTATTTTCCTCGTCTCTTCCGCGTTCTCCTCGTTCACGGAGCGCATCATCTCAAGCCCTACTACGGTTGTGCCGTACTCGCTGAGGATGATGTCATCGATGTCGTACTGCGAACCGGACTTATAGATAAACAGGGTCCCCAGACGCTCGCTGGAAATATCGATAGGTGTGATAATGGCCTGATATTTATTGACATTCTCCTCCGCAAACCCGAGAGTGGCAAGATTCACATTTTCTTTTGTGGAGAGAACACTCAGCAGGCGTTCATTCAGCATATGGTCAATAAACCCGCCGACCTGATCCTCAATCAATTCATGGATTTCTTCAATCCCGGGATGGATGGCAACGCCCAGTACCTTACCCTTCCGGCTGATGACCAGTATATTGGATTCGAGAATCTCGCTCAGCACTTCACAGATATCATTGAAAACAACTTTGTGGGAATGGTTATTGTGCAGCAGCTTGTTAATTTTTCTAGTCTTATCTAAAAGTTGTACGCCCACGGAAAAACCTCCTTGTGAAATGTGATACCGGAATCTAAGAGCTCACTTAAATTGTATCACAAAATGTCACTGTGGGCAATATTTTTTGGCTAATTGCGAAAATTATAGCTGTTTACTGTGTTGTCAAATCGTTTTGACAAATCCGCATTCAGGATCGGAACATAGCAACTTTTTGCCTTTTTCAACCATCATTTTCCCACATCTGGGGCATTTCTCAGCCGAAGGTTTGGCCCAGCTCATGAAGTCACAGTCCGGATAGCCGGAACAGCCGTAATACCGTCTTCCCTTTTTGGACTTCCGCACCACCAGGTCTTTTCCGCATTTCGGGCACATCACGCCGATTTTTTCCAGATACGGCCTGGTATTCCTGCAGTCCGGGAATCCGGGGCAGGCCAGGAATTTGCCGTGGGGGCCGTATTTGATAACCATCCGGCGCCCGCAGAGTTCGCAGATTTCATCGGTCTCTTCATCCGCAACCTTAACGGTTTCCAGTTTTTTCCGGGCTTCTTCCACCGCCTCGTTGAGGTCCGGATAAAAGTTCTCTATGACGGTCTTCCAGGCGACATTTCCTTCCCCGATACTGTCCAGGAGGTACTCCATATTTGCGGTAAACTGCGTGTCGACAATTGTGGGAAATGCTTTTTCCATGATGCCGTTGACCACTTCCCCGAGCTCAGTCACAAAGAGATTCTTATTCTCCTTGATGATATAGTGCCTGTTCATAAGGACAGCAATGGTCGGGGCATAGGTGCTGGGACGGCCGATGCCTTCCTCTTCCATGGCGCGGACGAGCGTAGCTTCTGTGAAATGTGCCGGCGGCTGGGTAAAATGCTGTTCCTTTTCCAGGGATACAGCCGTGAGCTCCATGCCCTTTTCCAGCTTTTCCGTCAGCTCGTTCTTTTCCTCTTTTTCACTGTCGATGGAGTAGACTGAGAGGAAACCGTCAAATACTACCCGGGATGAGGACATGGCAAACAGGTGCTTTCCGGCCGAAATACGGACGGTTGTCTGTTCATAGACAGCAGCCTTCATACGGCTGGCGGTAAAGCGGTTCCAAATCAGCTGGTAAAGGCGGAACAGGTCCCTGCCCAGGGATTCCTTTACCATCACGGGCGTGAGTGTGATATCGACGGGACGGATAGCCTCGTGCGCATCCTGTATCCTGGCGCCGGACTTTTTCGCTGCCTGGTGCGGTGCCACATACTGTTTTCCGTAATGTTCCCCGATATATGCCGCGGCTGCGCTCTCCGCCTCCTCGGAAACGCGGGTGGAATCCGTTCTCAGGTAGGTAATCAGGGCAATGGTGCCCTTTCCCTGTATCTCCACGCCTTCATAGAGCTGCTGGGCCAGCCGCATCGTCTTGGAAGTCGAGAAATTCAGGCTGGATGCGGCAACCTGCTGCAGTGTGCTGGTTGTGAAGGGCAGAGGGGACTTTTTGATCCTCTCGGCCGGCTTCACATCACTTACAATGAAAGAAGCATTTTCCAGATCCCCAAGCACCGCCTCCACGTCGGCGGCATTGTTCAGGACTGCTTTCCTGCCGTTTTTTCCGTAATAATGGGCTGTCAGCGTTTTCCTGCTGTTCCCCTGGGAAAGCTTTGCGTCCAGCGTCCAGTACTCCTCGGGGATAAAGGAATTGATCTCCTCCTCACGGTCGCAGATCATACGGAGGGCTGCAGACTGCACCCTGCCGGCGGAAAGTCCGCGCTTGACCTTTGCCCACAGCAGGGGGCTGATCATATAACCCACCATCCGGTCCAGGATCCTGCGGGCCTGCTGGGCGTCCACCAGATCCATATCGATGGGTCTCGGATGCTTCAGGGATTCCTTCACCGCGTTTTTCGTGATCTCGTTGAAGGTAATCCTCTGGACCTTTCCGTCATCGCTTCCGTCCAGCTTCAGCGCCTTGGAAAGATGCCAGGAGATAGCTTCCCCCTCACGGTCAGGGTCCGTCGCGAGATAGACGTGATCCGCTTTTTTGACCTCCTTGCGCAGTCTCGCCAGTACATCCCCCTTGCCGCGGATGGTTATGTATTTGGGCTCATAGTCATTCGCCGGATCGAAGCCCAGCTGGCTTTTGGGAAGGTCCCGGACATGGCCGCCGGAAGCATCCACAGTGTAGCTGGAACCGAGGAATTTTTTAATGGTTTTGACCTTTGCAGGTGACTCAACAATAACAAGATTTTTTGCCATATCTACTCTATCCTGACATAATACTGATTATCGGGCTGCTGAACCAGTCCGCGCATCTCCAGGTCCATAAGGATACTCATGCAGTCAGCGGCGGAAAGCCCGCTGCGGACAATAATTTCTTCCGCTGATCTGGGGCGCGAATCGATTGCACTATACACCATTTTTTCGTTCTTGGCAAGTTTAAACACACATCTTTCCTTTTCCGGCGGAATTTGCGTTTCCCTGTGGAAATAATCGAGGATGTCGGAGGGATTGGTTATAATACCCGCACCCACGCGGATCAGCCTGTTGCAGCCTTCGCTGAGGGGATCGTCCCAGCGTCCGGGAAGGGCGAAAACATCCCTCCCCTGCTCCAGCGCGAGATCCGCCGTGATAAGCGATCCGCTCCGCTTCCTCGCTTCTATGACGATCACCAGGTCAGCCAGGCCGCTGATAATACGGTTTCTCGCGGGGAAATGCCAGTGCATCGGGGGAACATCCGGGAGATATTCGGATATAAGCCCGCCCCGTCCCGGAATCCGCTGATACAGGTTCCGGCTGCTCTTCGGATAGCACAGGTTCAGCCCATTCCCCAGCACGGCGTAAGCGCTGCCGTTTTCGCAGAGAACGCCTTCATGGGCTGCAGAATCTATCCCCGCAGCCAGGCCGCTCACCACCGGAATCCCCTGCCTTGCGAGCAGCCGTCCGAAAAGCTCTGCCTGTGTCTTTCCGTAATCCGTACATCCCCTGGCCCCGACAATCGCGGCCCGCGGCAGGTCCTCCGGTGGAAGGTGTCCCCGCACAAACAGCCATTCCGGACAGTCCCTGAGGTTCTTCAGGCGTTCCGGGAACTCTCCATCGCTGCGTATTATCATCCGAATCCCGGCGCGCTCCATGCGGGCCTCTGTTCTCTCCAGCATTTCTTCTGTGACGCGTGTGTCCGTCCAGAGCTTCAGCTCCCGTTCCTGAAGTATCCCCGCACTCCTGATTTCCTCAGCGGAAAGCTTCGGTATGTCCGAAAAGCTTCCGGCGAGGTTTCTGAGCCCCGACGCCCTCAACGCTCCGATATACTCGTGCATTGCCAGCCATAATGCCGCCCTGTGTTCTGCTGTCATACTATCCCCTCCTCCAGTAATGCTCCGCGAAGCTGCGGAAAGAAACGGCCTGTGCCACGTCATTTGCGCTTATCTTCCCCCGCGCTTCCAGGTCCGCAAGCGTCCTGGAGATCTTCAGGATTTTATCCGCTCCGCGGGCGCTCACATTCTTTAAAGAGAGATAACGCTCCAGGAAAGAAGCCGCCTCCCGGTCCAGCGGACAGTATTCCCGAAGCATGTCCGGTGTCATATCCGCGTTTTTCCTGATTCCGGTTCCGCGGAACCGGTCTTCCTGTATCCGGGCAGCCGCAAGCACTTTTTTTCTCATTGCGGAGGAGCTGTCCTCCGCCTTCTTAATTTTATGCAGATGATATCTCTGGAGCGGCACCTCAACGCCGATATCTATCCTGTCGAGGAAAGGCCCGGACACCGAGGAGAGGTATTTCTGTCTCTGCGCCTCCGTGCACCTGCATTTTGCCATATCCGGATAATAACCGCACTTGCAGGGATTCATGGCGGCTGCCAGGATAAAGTCCGCAGGATACCGTTCGGAGCCGGACAGCCTGTTCACCCGGACTTCCTTCTCCTCCAGAGGCTGGCGCAGCAGATCGATGATTCTCGGCGCAAATTCCGGAAGCTCATCCAGAAACAGGATACCGCCGGATGCCAGGGATATCTCCCCGGGTACCGGGCGCCTGCCGCCGCCGATGAGGGATGCCGGTGTGATACTGTGGTGGGGTGCCCGGAACGGACGCCTGGTCACCAGGGGGAACCTCGGGTCAAGAAGACCGCAGATGCTGTAAAGTTTGGAAACCTCCAGGCATTCCCGGCGGCTCATCGGCGGCATCAGGGAAGGAAGCCTTGACGCCGTCATGGTTTTGCCGGTTCCGGCAGGTCCGATGTAGAGAATATTGTGGCCTCCGGCACAGGCTGCCATGGAGGCCAGACGGACGAGGGGAAGGCCCTGGATGTCGGCAAAGTCGGGAAGGGGTTCTTCCTTCTCCTTTCGGAATACAGGCGCCGCGGAAGCGAATTCAGTCGGATCACGGTGACGGAGAATTTCCACAAGCTCCGTGAGCGATTCGGCACCGATAACCGGAATCCCTTCCGCAAGGGAACCTTCCAGAACATTCGCGGAGGGCACAAAAACAGCCCTCAGACCATCGTCACCGGCTGCGAGGACCGACGGCAGAACCCCCTTTACAGGCCTTATCCTCCCGTCCAGTCCCAGCTCTCCCAGAAAGGCGAAGGGGGCAAGCTTTTCACAGTCCAGCTTCCCGATGCAGCACAGTATCCCGAGCGCCACCGCACAGTCGAAGGATGTCCCGTTTTTCCTTACGCCGGCCGGTGAAAGGTTGACAGTCACCCTTCTCGGAGGGATGGAAAACCCGGCATTCCGCAGGGCCGTGCGGACCCGCTCCTGCGCTTCCCTTGTCTCCTCAGCAAGATATCCGACCATGGAAAAGCCGGGCAGACCGTCACTGACGTCTACCTCCGCGGCAATACGGTAACTCTCCACACCGTGAATCCCGTAAGTGTTGATTTTTGAAAACAATGGCAGAACCTCCCGGAAAATCTGTGGGAAGAATGCACGGATAATCAGAATGAACAAAGATAAACAGAACAGATGATAGAATTATACTTCTCCTGAGATGAAAATTCAAGCAGAATAAAAGAAGCTGCCGCTTACGCGGCAGCTTCCCGAAATCTTTCGCATTGCTGCGGACTGTTTCATCAGTTGTTGTACAGAGTGATGAGCTTGTTGAGATACTCGAATCTCTCCTTTGCAGCCTTCTCGTTCTCTGCATCGAGTTTTGCAGCTCTCTCTTTGTTCTTCAGAGCCAGGGACGCGTAACGGACCTCGCCCTTCAGGAATTCCTGGTAATCTCCGGTCGGAGCCTTGGAATCCAGAGTGAACTTCTTGTCGCCGCCGGCCGGATTGTAGCGGAAGTTGTGCCAGTAACCGCACTCTACAGCCAGCTTCTCTTCTGTCTGGGCTTTCGCCATGCCCTTCTTGATACCGTGGTTGATACACGGAGCATATGCCATAATCAGGGACGGACCCGGATATGCCTCTGCTTCCGCGAGAGCCTTCACGGTCTGGGCGTAATCGGCACCCATGGCAATCTGTGCGACATATACATAGCCGTAGCTCATGGCGATGGAAGCAAGGTCTTTCTTCTTGGTCTCCTTACCGCCTGCCGCAAACTGCGCGACCGCACCGGTCGGGGTTGCCTTGGAGGACTGGCCGCCGGTATTGGAGTATACCTCGGTATCGTATACCATGATGTTGATGTCCTTGCCGGACGCGATGACGTGGTCAAGTCCGCCGAAGCCGATATCATAACCCCAGCCGTCGCCGCCGAATGCCCACTGGGACTTCTTGGCAAGGAAATCCTTGTTTTCTACAATTTCTTTTGCCAGCGGATCATCGATTGCCGCGGCAGCTTCTACCAGCTTGTCGGTTGCGATGCCGTTCAGGGCGCCGATGCCGAAGGTGTCGTTCCACTCCTGAGCGGCAGCCTTGTACTCTTCGGTCGCCTTGTCGGAAGCGGCAAGCTCGTCAACTCTCTTCTTCAGGTTGTCGCGCATTGCGTTCTGGGCAAGAAGCATACCATAGCTGAACTCTGCGGCATCCTCGAACAGGGAGTTGTTCCATGCCGGGCCCTTGCCTTCCAGGTTAACGGTGTACGGTGTGGACGGTGAGGAGTTGCCCCAGATGGAGGTGCAGCCTGTAGCGTTGCCGATGTACATTCTGTCACCGAACAGCTGTGTGAGAAGCTTCGCGTACGGAGTCTCGCCGCAGCCTGCGCATGCGCCGGAGAACTCAAGGAGCGGCTTCTTGAACTGGCTTCCCTTGACGGAGCTGATCTTGAACTTCTCAATGACATCCTTCTTCTCGGGGATGTTCTGGCTGTAATCAAATGCAGCCTGCTGGAAGAGACCGTCATCCAGCGGAACCATGGTCAGGGCCTTCTCACCCTTCATGCCCGGGCAGACGTTCGCGCAGGAACCGCAGCCGGTACAGTCAAGTGCGGAGACGACGATGGTGAACTTATACTGATCCTTGAAACCGGTCAGCGGAAGGGTTACAGTGCCCTCCGGAGCAGCCGCGGCTTCTTCGTCGGTCAGAGCGATGGGACGGATTGCTGCGTGCGGACATACAAGGGAGCAGAACTCGCACTGGATGCACTTGGAAGAATCCCATACAGGAACATTGACCGCAATGCCGCGCTTCTCATACGCCGCGGAACCGGACGGTGTGGTACCGTCAACATAATCCATGAATGCGGATACCGGGAGGTTCATTCCTTCCTGGGCGTTGACCGCAGCCTGGACCTTGTTGACGAACTTGACGACATCCTCGCGTCCTTCGGTTGCGTGGGTCATGTCAAGGCCTTCGTCCTGGGCATCCTTCCAGCTCTCCGGAATTGCCACTTCGACGATATTGGCTGCGCCGGCGTCGATAGCCGCCCAGTTCTTCTTGACAACGTCTTCGCCCTTGCGTCCGTAGGTAGCCTGCGCGGCATCCTTCATGAACTGGATTGCCTGCTCCTCCGGAATGATCTTCGCCAGCTTGAAGAACGCGGACTGAAGGATGGTGTTGATTCTCGTCGGGCCCATGCCGGTCTCGATACCGATCTTAACGCCGTCGATGGTGTAGAATTTGATCTTGTGGTCATAGATGAAT
>ONXW01000190.1 GCA_900321915.1 uncultured Eubacteriales bacterium | reverse complement strand
CTTGATTATTTACAGCTTCTTAGATGGACAGGAGTTCAGGGATTTCCCACCTCATTCCTGTCCGTGAGAATAATCCCCTTATATCTGGGCGAATTTCTTTCCAGCCAGTAGGGCTCTCCCTCCGGCGTGGGGTATTTACCGATAAATTTCCGGATGGTCTCCATTTCCTCCGCCGTAAGGTCAAAGGAAAGGGTATCCAGGTTGGATTTCACATGGCGGGAGTTTCTTGTTCCCACCATGACAGCGCCCACGCTTTTCTGGTTCAGGATGTACTGCACCGCTACATTGGGGATGGTCACGCCGTGGTTATCCGCAATCTCTTTGAGCACCGGCAGCAGCTCCTGCATACCCTCCCAGCCCAGGGAATCCTCGATAATCTGCATGTACTTCACCTGGGACCGGGTTTCCGGGGCCTCGTATTCCTTTCCCATATAGCGCTCTGCCAGGAAGCCGCCGGCCAAGGTGCCGAACGCAAAGGTATAGATGCCGTGCTCCGCGCTGTAGTCCAGAAGTGACCGCTCCGGCCTCCGGTCAAAGAGGGAATACTGGGCCTGGTTGGAAACCACCGGGATGCCGGCGTCCACAAAGAGCTTCAGGGCCGCGGTATCCATGTTGCACATGCCGATGTTGCGGATTTTTCCCTTTTCCTGCAGCCTCACCAGGTCAAAGGCCGTGTCCAGCATGCCCGGAACGTCGTAGTCCCACCAGTGGAACTGAACCAGATCCAGGGCCTCCCGGTGCATGCGCCGGAGGGATCGGTCCACGATGCCCTCGGTGTACTTCATGTTGATCACCGGCAGCACGTCTTTATCCGGCACAAATTTGGTGTGGACCTGGATGTCCTCCTCCTGGTAGCGCCCGGTGCCTTTGAGTTCCATCACAAACCGGCCGATGAGCTCCTCGGCGCCGGTATAAATGTCCGCGCAGTCGAAGGTGGTAAGACCTTCCTCCACCAGCATATGGAATGCCCGGATGGCATCATCGTAGTCCAGCTTTCCCATCAGGCAATGCTCCGCCGAGAGCTGCCAGCAGCCGTTGATCACCCGGCTGAAGGAATAGCCGTTATCCAGTGTGATTCTTTTTTCCATTTCTCTTCTCTCCTTTTGACACAGTCCGGAAAAAGACCAAGCATCTCATTTACCTTTCGTCCCCTCCCGAAGGGATCGGCACCACCGTGCATTCCCCGTGTTTCTGAATCCGCTTTCCGATGCGTGTGATTCGGAATCTCGCCCCGCAGTTGGGGTCCGGGCAGGCAATCTCCTCGTCTGAGAGCATCCAGTCGTTTTGCGACAGCGGGCGCTGCTTCGCCGGCAGGAAGGGAAGGATGGAATTCAGGGCGTACATGGAAAATGCCGCGCCCTCCGGAAATACCAGGTTTTCCCCCTGCACCAGGAAATAATCCCCCACATGGTGGCTGCAGACCATGGGCTTCTCTCCGGCCACCACCTCCACCCTGAGGTCATAAAGCGTAAAGCTGTCGTCTGCGGGTTCATTTACCCGGGCAAATGTCTTTTCCATTGCGTCTCCTTATTCTGTCTGTTTAATCTGTCTCTCTTCCGTCTCTTTATTCAGTCTCTTTTTTGCAGCCCCAGCCGGTCAGCACCGCTGCCAGGAAAACGGCAAAGAGGATAAATCCGTAGAGGGTCCCGCCTGCCACTACCACCGGCGAAAGACCGGTCAGCGCCGCGCCGATGAAGACGAAGACGCTTAAGAACGGGATGATGGACGGAAGGCTGTTGGCCGTGCCGTCCAGGAGGTTCGCCCGGCGGTATGGATGAATATTCTTGGCGGAGCCGATCTTATTGAGGATCGGACCGAAGGTCAGGATGGAGGCGCTGGTGACTCCCCCAAGGAGCACGGTAGTCAGGGAAATGCCCGCCATGCAGATGAGCTCGGCGCCCTTTACGGTTTTCGCCATGTCACTGGAGAGAATCCTGTCCGCAATCAGGTTCAGCATCCCCGCGTCATTTAATACGCCCATGATGCCGAACACCGAGATAACCAGGGCACAGGTGGGAAGAATGTTATTTACCCCGTCAATCAGAAAGCCCACGGCAGCGTTGTTCGCCGCGTCATTGGCAAATACATCCGACGGCCCGAAGAGACCGGCGGCCAGACCGATCATGGTTCCGGAGAACAGGCCCACCATGATGCCGGCGTAGATGTTCCTGGTCTTCGTGGAGACTGCCAGCATGGCAACAACCGGAATCAGCATGATCAGGGAAGCCGGGTTGGATGCCGCGTCCACCGAGCCTCCCTGGTAGGATCCCCCCATCCCTCCGAGAAGCGCGAACAGGACGATCGTGATGCCGCCGGCTACCAGGGAATACTTCACCCGGCTGGCGACCACGCCGCCGATGTCCGCCGGGTGTCCGTCCTTAAAGGTCTGGGTGGACGCCGAGGCAATGGTGGTGTCAGAAATGGGTGCCAGGTTGTCGCCGAAAATGGCACCGGACACGATGCTGCCGGCCATGAACATTTCATTTGCCCCCAGAAGAAGGCCCGCCGGGTAGAAAATCGGGAAGGCGATGAACATGGTTCCGATGGAGGAACCCGTCGCCGTGGATACGATGCAGGTGGCCAGAAAGGTAAATGCCACGAAGATGCCGCCCTTCATGCCGACCTGATTGGCAATCCATACGAAGCCGCTGGAAAGGCCGCAGAGCTTGATGAGGGAGCTGAACATGCCCACCATCAGAAGAATGACCACCACGGAAACCGCCGTAATAGAGGAAATTCCCTTTACCGCGCTCTCCCAAAAGTCCTTATAGCTGGTGCAGAACAGGCCGCCGATAAGCAGGGCAATGAAGCCGCCCACCGCCAGGGCCTCCATGTTGAAGGCCTTGAAGCCGATAAATAACACAATGCAGAACAGCACATAGATGATGACCGGGATCAGTGACATCCCGATACCGCCGCGGAACTCGAGTTTCTTTCCTTCGCTCATACTCATACTGTTACCTCTCTTTCTGAGTGTGAAGCTTTGGCCGGAAACAGTTTCTTTATTTCCTGTCGGAATCTTTTCTGCAAATAAAAACTGCCCCGGCAAAACAAAATACTTGTTTGCTGGGACAGGGATTAAATCTTCAATTCCTGCGGTGCCACCCGGCTTGACGCTGCCCTCCCCGGGCATGTCCACTCTGCGCATACTGACATATGCCGGCCTTTTTTCACGGAGAGCCTCGCTCCGTCTCCCATACCAGGTTTTGCCTGCATCGGTATCCTGCTTCCAGGATACGCGGGCACACACCCTTCTGTTTGCCCTCGGAAGTCCATTCAGCCGTATGTACCGCTCTGTGATCTCACCGTCCACAGCTCTCTCCTCCGGCAGTGACACAGCCTACTTACTCTTCCTCATCGGTTTAACATATTCTATTAGAAACTGATACTACCACTTGCGTTACAATATGTCAAGTTAAAACATCTTGTATTACAAAATATTATTCCGGGTTCTCCATGAGTTTTACATAATTCTTCGCCAATTTTACGCCAATCTTCGCTTACTTTCCTTTCTCCTTCGCCCATTTCATGGTGTAGAACGGGACGAATTTCGAATTCCGACGATATATCAGCATTTCAGGCACCTTCTGACACCTGGTCTGCGCCGCTTGCACCATTTTTGCACCAATTTGAATATAATTGATCGAGTTTTTCGATTTCTTTGACACGTTCATCTTCAAGAACGTGTGTATATGTATTCATCGTTGTACAGATGTCTGCGTGTCCCAGGATTTCCTGTAACACTTTGGGCTTCATTCCCGCCTCCAAACACCTTGTTGCAAAAGTATGACGAAGCGTATGCATCGAAATAGGCGAAAGCTCAGCCTTCTTGGCTATTTGTTTAAGAGCTTTATTAAGCGTACTTGTCGTATATAG
>ONXW01000165.1 GCA_900321915.1 uncultured Eubacteriales bacterium | reverse complement strand
GTTGCCTGTCCGGGATAGGTGTTGTACAGCAGGGTATCCTGCCCGTCCCTGACTGCCAGGACCATTCTCCCGTATCGGAAGAAACTGATTCCCGCGTGATTCAGGCCCTGTATGGCCGCAATATCTCCGCGCATGCGTGCAGTGGCCATGGGTTCGGTGCATTCGAGCCCGATCACCGAACCCGGGAAACCGGCAGACGCATTTTCGCTCAATTCCGCAATCCATCCGGAGTCTTTATTATAAACGCCTGTGTAAATCATGGGATACAGGCGGTCAACTAAGGGATAAAAATCCTCGTATATCTGTCCGTAGTGGAGCGCGGCTGTGTCATGCCACGGCGGGAACAATCCTTCCGGCATCATGGCCGCCGAAATTTCTGTGCCGGGAAGCCCGGAGCGGACCGATTCCGTCAAAGCGCGCGCAAAGCCGCTGATGATGCTCTGTCTTCCGGCAGCGAACGCGCAGACCTGTTTTTCGTGGTCCCGGTATCGGGAAAACACGGGTTCCAGATTATACTGGGGTTTGGAGGAATCATATCGGGCCAGTATTTCTTCTTTCAGTTTTGGGAAGGCCGCGTCGAAGGAAGCGTATGTTTTTTCTTCTTCCGGGCCCCATCCGTTTCCGATATACCCGTATCTCAGAAAGTCGAACTGAATTCCGTCCAGCGGATATTCGCGGGCGGCGGTAAGGATCGAGTGGGTCAGGTATTCCAGATACTGCGCATCCACATGGGAAATCCTGATATCCGATTTTTTCCCGAATATCGACGTATCGGCCCTGTCCGGATAAAGAGAGCAGTATTCCATATCTTCGCTGCAGATAAACACCCCGTGGGTGCGTATCCCCTGCAGGCGTATTTCCCGGAAAAGAAAATCCAGATGTGCGTGTCGTTCCGGTGTTTTCCTCGAATCCTGCGAGCGCCCTTTGATCAGGATAAAGGCGTCGGTAAAGCCGAACCGTTTCAGGCACTCAAAATCAGCATGTTTTTTTGACCGTAAAAGACGGTCTTCGTGATTGAACCATATTCCAAGCATCATATTCCCTCAAGATAGTCCCGCATCATCGCTGTCATCTTTGATGCGCCGCGGTTATTCAGGTGATCTGCGTCGACATAGTCGTTTACTGCGTCAAATTCCGCTGACGCGAAGAGATCCCACTGGAGGGGCCGGCTGCTTTCGGGAATCAGGCTTACCTGTCTCATGTAGCCTTCCTGAAGCCGCGGATCCAGGGCGCTTCGATAATAGCGGTTGGACGGGAATACTGCCAGGGAAAGCGGGACTCCTTTCGCGCGGCACAGGTCCGCGATCTTCTGCAGGACAGAAGAGTTTTCCTCATATATTTCCTGATGTTTCAGAAGGCTGTTGTGATAATCCGCACGGCATTCCGCCAGACGGCACCTTTCATCCTCAGAAAGCTCTGCCCAGACGACTTCCGACAGTTGCTGCCTGCCGCGTTCCCGGCAGAAATAATCGTCCTTCCGTTCTTCGTAAAGACGGAAAAATGTATCCTCCGAAAACCGGTTTCCGGAGGCGTCTCCGGGTTCGTCATTATTTCCGGGCAGGATCTCCGAGCGCATTCTTTCATATTCCCGGGCGTCCATATGATGGATATCCTGAAAATAGCGGCCGTACACCCGGACGATGCGTTCAAGCTCGTTTTTGTTGCGGGCTCTGGAAAGATCCATGTACGGAGACAGATACCCGGTACCGATCACAATATGCTCCAGAGAATGGATACGATCCAGCGCTTTCTCAATAATCCTGTATGAATAATAATAATCCTGTGACAGGAACGCCAGGTTGATGAGTCCCGGGATGTCCCTGTCGTTGATACCGAACCTGGCCAGGGAATGGCCGGCCACCAGATAGCGGGCCTGTTCCTGAATGCCCCTGTCCATAGTGTATTTCAGCCAGTAATAGTCGTAATTACTGAAAAACATGTCTTTGTCTGCAGTCATCTTCTCATATGCCCTCTATTTTTCATGATCCATGACAGAGCGCTGGGCGGCAATGTAACATATCTGTATCTGGCTGATATTGCAGTTCATGCGGTCTGGGATCTGATTTGTTTCACATGTGACGGAAAACTGAATCATGGCATGATGGTTCAGCAGTCTGTAGATCCTGGACTTCTCGCTGAATGCGCAACGAATATCGCGCTTGGGATTATCGCTGTTATGATGATTTACAGGAACAAGGAAAAGATCGTAAGTATCTGGGACAAGAAATGGAGCGGCCGGTAAAGGCCGCTCTTTCAGTCTCTGGGAATCAGCTCCTCACCGCCGAAAAACAGCTTTCTCCTTCCGTTTTCATCTGTCAGGAGATACCCGTCTTCACCTGCTTCTTTCCAGTACAGGTCATGTTCAAAATATTTGTTTCCGCCGATAGTGGAACCTGGGCTCAGGTAGGCTTCCCTGTCCTCATGGCTGTGGTACTCGTGTTTTAGGAATTCCGATCCTTCGTCCGCATAAATGGAAAAGTCGAATATGTGGTCATAATCGGGAAAGGTGACCAGATACCCGTTTTCCGTTTTTACAAAGCTGAGGTCGGAAAGATTGTTTTCTTTTCCTTCCTCGAGTTCGACCCCGTCTTTGCCGTTTTTCTCCACCCAGTAGGCGTCCTTCATAAAGATGCGGATGTCCGGATCCTCGATTTTCCGGAAGCTGTATCGTTCATAGCTTGCCCGGCCTCTGTAGGTTGAGACATTTTCAAAAGGATCTGAAAGATAGAAATTCTCAAAGACAATACCGTTTTCCTCCTGCTGCTTCATCCAGTACGACATGTGGAATTTTTCCAGTTCGACCTCTTCCGGCACCTGAATGTCGGCGCCAAACTCGATGGGCTCCCGCCCCTCCGGTGAACGGACAAAACTCTCAAGGACCTTAAGCTGCCCGTCATTTCCGGCTTCTTCTGCCGCTTCCTCAAGAGACAGGGTCAGTTCTCCGGGCATCCAGATCCCCTGGCCTGTTTTTTCGCTGCCGTGGTAGCTGTTTCCGCGGTCCGGAAGCCATATGGCTGCTGCATAATTGCTGACGAGGCAGGCGTCCCGGAGTCCTTCGAGCCCCATTAATTCGAAAGCATAATCCAGACAAACCTCAGAAAGCAGTGCGGCGTCATTTACCAGATACACCGCATTTGTTTTGGTATTGATAAGATAATCCCTGACGTCCCCGCCGTCGGTAAAGGTTCCCCCGACAAAATCGGTCAGGTAATGCGGCCCGCTCGGATACATGCGGATATCGGCCTCTGCAGTGAGAACTTTGCTGTCTTCCAGGTGCTCATCCAGCCAGGTCTGCATCAGAGATTCACCGTGTTTCTCCAGCTTTTCTTTTTCATCCTCTTTATACTGTGGACCGTGGCAGCCGGAAAGAGCGCATAATACAAACAGCGCAGGCAGCAGGACAGTAAAAAGTCTTTTAAAAGAGAAATGGTTTTTCATGGCTGGCACATCGTCCTCCTTCCTGCGTCGGTTTACAATTACCATGATGGTGCCGGGGTCCTGAGGCCGGTTTTATCAATCAAAGGGGATTTTGTAATTGTCAAAACCTCCTAAGACGCTGTTCGTTTCTTTGTCATTGATCACGCATGACACTTCCATGTATTCGACTTTGTCATGCTTAATATCGTGCTCATCATCGTACAGAGGTATGGTCAGGATCTGCTTTGCTCCCGCCGCGGCATCTGAAGAAGACTGTCTGTCGCTCCTGCCTTCTTCTGTGTTTTTATAGCTGGTCAGGGTGATATCCTTATCTGAAGCATTTTCGAACAGGAAAAAGGCCTCGTAATAGTTGCCGCCCTCTTTATAATCCAGGTAGGTAACACGAATTCCATTCCCGTCGTAACACAGATCTCCTTCCGGAGGTTCATTGCTGTCTTTTTCCCGGATCACGATATCCGTGCCTTCTGTCGTATCGAGGATACCGGTGATGGTTTTCCCTTCGATCTTTCCGATTTTCAGCTCCGCGTGAACAGATGACACTTCTTTTATATTCAGCAGATCCAGATACTGGTCTTCAAACAATATTTTACAGGTATTTGTCTCTCCCGGCTCCGTACGCCCGTTGCCGGTTGTTCCTATAAAGGGAAGAGCGTACCCATTTACCAGAAAACCGTATGTCGCTGTCACGTCGATTGGATCGGAGCGGTCATTTTGTATCTCGATATACAGCGCGCTGCCTTTTCTCCCATTGTCCTGATCCTTATCGACAAGTCCTTTGGCTGTTATGGTGATGTCCTGCGTGTCATACAGGACGATATCCGGCAGTTCCACGTCATACTCCTGCTTGCCTGCTGATGAACCGGATGACGAACCGGATGATGAACCGGCTTTATCATTCCCCGTCAGACTGCCGATAATAAGAACTGCTCCCGCTGCGGCGGCAATCAGGAGAGCCAGGATGACCCCGGCAAGAAGGAATACGTTCCTGTT
>ONXW01000290.1 GCA_900321915.1 uncultured Eubacteriales bacterium | reverse complement strand
GAGCACGTGGAGATCGTGGAGGTGGACAGCCGCTGGAACCCGATCCCCGGCACGGAGAAAGGTTTTGATGTGGATACGGTCTGCCTCGCGGTGGGCCTGAACCCGATGACGGAGCTCCTGTGGATGGCGGGATGCGGGTTCTGCTTTATCCCGGCCTTCGGCGGGCATGTTCCGATGCATGATGAGAGCATGCAGACGACAGTCCCGGGCCTCTATGTGGCAGGGGATGTGACGGGCGTGGAAGAAGCGTCCTCGGCGATGGAGGAGGGCAACCTGGCAGGCGTTTCCGCGGCGGAGGCGCTGGGATGCCTGACCGTGGAGGAAGCGGCTTTGAAGAAGGCTGAGATCCAGGAACGGCTGGATACCCTGCGCTCCGGGATGTTTGGCGAGAAACGCCGCACGGCAAAGGCTGAACAGCTTGCGTATATGAGAGATCACCGGGGAGAGGGGGTGCGTCCGGCATGATGGAAGGAGTTGTCTATACAGGAGTCCCTTCCGCGGCGGAGCTGGCCGCATGTCCCGGCATTCCCTCGGAGGAGAGGATGCGCAGGGGCCGCGTCGCATGTATTGAGTGTGTACAGGAGATTCCCTGCAATCCCTGCGAGGGCATCTGCCATTTCGGCGCTATCAAGGTGGGGGAGCAGATCACAGACCTGCCCCGGCTGGATGAAGAGGCATGCACCGGCTGCGGCCTGTGTGTCGCCCACTGCCCGGGTCTTGCAATCACCATTATTGACAAGTCTTATTCCGGGACGGAGGCCACGGTGGATTTTCCGTTTGAGTATATCCCGCTCCCGAAGGAGGGCGATGTGGTTGACGCCGTGAGCCGCGGCGGCGAGGTAGTCTGCAAGGGCCGGATCCTCAGTGTAAAGAAGCCCGGGGCGTACGCGGGAACCGCGGTGGTATCCATGGCGGTCCCGATGGAACATATCGATGAAGTGCGCTCCATGAAGCGTCTTCCCCGCAGAAAGGAGGGCGAATAATGAGTCAGGAAAAGAAGTCCTCTGACATTCTGAAGGAAGATATCCTCATATGCCGGTGCCAGGAGGTGACGGAGAGTGAGATTGTCGCCGCCATCCGTGACGGCGCGGTGACCGTGGACGGCGTGAAGCGCCGCACCCGCGCCGGGATGGGCCTCTGCCAGAGCAAGACCTGCGGCAGGCTGATCGAGCGGATTATCGCCCGGGAGACAGGAATAAACCCCGCGGATATCCTGCCCCAGAAGAGCCGGATGCCGGTCCGCCCGGTGAAGATCGGGTTCTTTGAAAGCGAGGCGGACGATGAATAAGACAGATGTAATTATCGTGGGAAGCGGCGTGATCGGGGGATCCCTCGCATGGCACCTGGCAAAGAAGGGAAAGAAGGTCCTGGTGCTGGAGAAAAAGGATACCGCCAGCGGCGCGGCAGGGGCTACGGACGGCGTTGTGGGATACCACACCAAGAAGCCGGGAAAGCAGATGGACCTGGCAGTCCAGTCTATCCGCATGTTTGAGACACTTGAAGAAGAACTGGGCGAGAATATTGCATACGGGTTCCAGGCCGGAGGCATGCAGCCCGTGGAGGACAAGACCCAGTGGGATATCCTGTCCGGAATCGTCGAGGAGCAGGTGAAGAGCGGCGTCGACATCCGCATGATTTCCGCGGAAGAGGCGCGGCGCATCGAGCCCCAGCTGGCGGAGGATATCTACGGGGCGCAGTATTCCCCCACCGGGGGGAAGATCAACCCCCTGAAGCTGACGATGGCATTTACCCACGCGGCGAAGCGCCTGGGGGCGGAATTCCGCTGCCGGACAGAGGTGACGGGTTTTATCATCGAGGACGGCGTATGCCTCGGCGTACGCACGAAGGATGAAGAGTTCTTCGCGGACGCGGTGGTCAACTGCTGCGGCGCCTGGGCGGGAGAGGTTGCGGCCCTGGCGGGGCTTGACCTTCCGATTAAGCCGAGAAAAGGCCAGCTTGCGGTCACGGAACCCATCGCGCCCTTTATGACGGCGACGCTCCAGTGCGCCCGGTACAATGTCATCAAGTTCCGTCCGGAAACCATCAAAGATGAGAATGTGCTGAAGCTCGGGCAGTCCCTGTCCATCGAGCAGCAGGAGGAGGGAGGCCTTATCATCGGCGGCACCCGCGAGTTTGCGGATTTTGAAGAGGAAAATACCTTCGTTGCCATTGATGCCATGATGAAGCGCGCGGCCCGGTTTTTCCCTGCGCTGAAGGATGTCAGCATTATCCGGTTCTTTTCCGGTTTCCGGCCCTATACCCCGGACGGCATGCCGCTGCTCGGACCGGTGAAGACGCTCGGGCATTTCTATATGGCAGCGGGACATGAGGGCGACGGCATTGCCCTGTCGCCGATCACCGGAAAGCTGATGGCGGAATACATCGCAGACGGCGCGCCTTCCTACGATATCAGCGATTTCAGCCCGAACCGGTTTCTCACCTGACAGGATAAGCATGTATTCGCCGGTACGATAACTATACAACATAGATTACATATGATATAATAACTAACTGATATAATGACAGCAATGGTCGGATCAGCATCGCGGCATACCGGGCCGATCCGGAATAACTTCGAGGTACCTGTTCCCCGTCAATGCACCTTCTCTTTTGTGAGAAGCAAAGAATGGAGAATCTCATGATTCAAGTTGTTATCCCTGTAGCAGTACTGTTGCTGATTGTGCTGTGGAAGAAGATGCCTCTTGTGGGAGGCAATATCAACGCGGCTTTGCTTACGGCCGGCGTCCTGACCCTGCTGATGGGCAGGCTCTGGAATCCCGGGGAATGGGTTGCGGCCTGGGTCGACGGTCTGAACCGTATGGCCTGGATTATCGCTCTTTCCATCACGGGCGCCATCTTCGCGGAGATATCCACAAGACTCGGCACAATCGATACCATTATTGGTATGCTGACGGCCAGGTTCGGCCGCCATCCCAGGGCCCTGGTACTCTGCATCATGTTTTCCCTGGGCCTTGCAGGTTCCCTCCTGGGCGACGCCATCGCTGCGGCTACCGTAATCGGTATGCTGACCATCGGTATCCTGGTATCCATGAATATGGAGTATGAGAAGATCAGCGCCATCATCGTCATGGGCGCTTCCCTGGGTTCCATCATGCCGCCTATGACACAGGCCGTGGCCCTGTCCTCGACCTTGGTGAACACGGACCCGGATCCGGTTATCAACATCGCTTATGTCACGGTTTCCATCGCATTCCTGGTTTCCGCCCTGTACTGTGTTTTCTTCCTGGTGAAGAAGGAGAATTACCCGGGTGCCAACCCCGAAGTGGAGATTCGTTTCAACGACCGGAAGGCGGGGGAAATCTTCAGGGATAACTGGAAGTCACTGATTCCGCTCTGCTTCCTCATTATCGTGGTGCTGCTCCGCACGGTGAAGATTCCGTATGTCTCCGTTGACCTCGGTCCCGCGATCCTGAAGAGCCTCAAGTTCCTGACGGTCGGGGAGGAGACCATCACCCTGTACGATTTCCTGGCGGGCGCATCCATCCTTTCCGGTCTCACAAACGGTATCGTGCTTTCGATCCTCTGCGCCATCGGCGTGGCGTTCCTGTTCCCGCAGATTAACCGGAATGCGGGTTCCGTCATCTCCGAGAGCTTTAAGAAGGTCCGTGTCACGGTCATCCTGCAGATCTGCTGCTCCTTCATGCTGGGAACGTTCTATGCCGCAGGTTCCATCGACGCGGTATCGGCTTTCGCGCAGGGACTGGATTCCAACGTCCTGAAGCTGGGCGGCGCCGCCTGCATGCTTCTGATCGGTATGCTGACCGGCTCCCAGTCCACAACCCAGAATGTTGTTTTCTCCTTCCTGGGCCCGGCGCTTGTCGCCGGCGGAATGGCACCGACCATCGCCGCCGTGGCGGGCTCCCATCTGGCCGCTGCAGGCCAGGGCATGCCGCCGGCCGACCTGACCACCTTCGTGGTCTGCGGTATTGTCTCCGCGCAGTTCGGAAAGAAGGTTGACCCGGTCAAGTCCATGATCTATTCGCTGCCGATGTGTCTTGCATTCCTGGCTATCGGCGTTGTGTTCCTGTACAGATAACCGTACGGGAAGGTTGATTCGGAAAAGGGGTAATTTTATGGCTGCTACGAATATTAATGAGCGTGTTGATACAGAATTGAAGAGCGCAGTCAGTCATGATGGAATTCCCTTCGAAGTCAAACGAATTCCGAATGCTGTGACCAGGGCCGCGATAGCTGAGTATGAGGAGATGCGGAAAAATCCCGGCAGCTATAAACGATATGCATCCTTTGACGAATTAATGGATGAGGTGCTTGCCGATGATTGAGATCATTGCGTCTGACCAGTAAAAAGAACGGAATTTGTTTTGATATTCTTTTCTTTACATAATAACAGGGAGTCTGCCGGCCGGCAGGCTCCCATTATTATGACTTCAGTCCACGCTCACCTTTCCGGCGAGCACGTTCTTATAATCCTCATAGTTGCGCTTCAGAAGCTCCGGCGTGTTTAGGCCGTAGGGACATCTGGAGGCGCAGCGGCCGCACTGGATGCAGTTTTCGATCTTCTTCATCTCGTTCTGCCACTTCTCGGAGAGCCATTCGGCGGAGGGCATCCGGCGGAGCAGCAGGGACATGCGCGCGCACTGGTTGATGACAATGCCCGAGGAACAGGGCAGGCAGTAGCCGCAGGCACGGCAGAAGTCACCGGCAAGCTCCTTCCGCTCCTTTTCGATGAACGCCGTCATCTCCGGCGTCATCTCCGGGGTGCTGTCCATGTAGGAGAGCCATTCCTCCAGCTCGGATTCCCGCTGGATTCCCCAGATGGGAAGGACATTATCATATTGGGTCATGAAGGCCATGGCCGCGTCGGAGTGGGTGATAAGCCCGCCCGCCAGGCCCTTCATGGCGATAAAGCCGACGTTGTTCTCCGCGCAGACCCGGACGAGCTCAGCGTCTTTCTCTGAGCTGAGATAGCTGAAAGGAAACTGGACTGTCTCATACAGGCCGGATTTGGCAGCTTCCATGGCGATCTCCCACCGGTGGGCGGAAAGGCCGATATGGCGGATTTTCCCCTGGGCCTTCGCTTCCAGCATGCACTCATAAAGGCCGGAGCCGTCTCCGGGCCGGTAACACTGTTTTGCCTGATGCAGCTGGTACAGGTCAAGGCAGTCAGTCTTCAGGAGTCCGAGGGATGTCTCCAGATCCTTCCAAAATCCCTCCGGGGTGCCTGCATGTGTCTTTGAAGCGATAAATACTTTATCCCACATGCCGCTGAACGCGGCGCCGAGTTTTTCTTCGCTGTCGGTGTAGTCTCTCGCGGTGTCATAGAAGCGTATTCCGCCTTCATAGGCGCGGTGCAGGATTTTCACTGCCAGCTCCTTCTCCGTGCGCTGCAGGGGCAGCACGCCGAAGGCGTTCTGAACAGTCCGGATTCCGGTCTTTCCGAGTACAATCTCTCTCATGGGAATTCCCTCGCTTTCTATGAGTTTCATCTGGCAAATGCCTTATCTCAGATGATTGTAGCACATCAGGGGAGAACAGAGATAATACTTATTGATAATACGGCCAAATATAGCTGCGGGAGTTCTTTTTCCGTTTACGGGGAATACGGTTCTGGATTATAATGGAGGCAGATATCATCAGGAACATATAAGGAGGCACAGGATGGGTTACGCAGAGAAGCTTGTGACAGCGGAACAGGCTGTAAAACTGGCGGTAAAGGACGGAGACTGGGTGGATTACGGTTTTTCCACCGGTTTTCCGGAGCTTCTGGACCGGGCGCTGGCAGGCCGGGCCGGACAGGTAAAAGACGTGAAAGTCCGCGGCGGTCTGTTCTTTATGCCGCAGATCGAGGTCATCGAGAAGGACCCGCAGCAGGAATCCTTCCGCTATTACAGCTGGCACATCGGAGACTATGAGAGGAAAAAGCAGAGTGAGGGCCTGGTGAGCTTTATGCCAACACTTCTCCGGCTCCTGCCGGACCTGTACCGGTACCACATCCGGACGGACGTGGCATTTGTGCCGGTGTCCGTGCCCAATGAGAACGGGGACTGCACCCTGGGTACCGCGCCCTACTGTTGGAAAACCATCATTGAGAATGCCCGGACGGTGATTTTTGAGGTAAATGAGCACTATCCCCGGAAAATCTTCGGCCCGGACGGATCCAACACCGTCAACATTTCCCAGGCGGATTACATCGTAGAAGGAGAGCATTCCCCGATTCCGGTGCGCAGCTACCGCGCCCCGTCGGAGACCGATATAAAGATAGCGGAGTATGTGCTCCGGGAGATCCCGGACGGCGCATGCCTGTCCCTGGGCGTTGGAGGCGTTCCTTTCGCTGTGGCCAACATGCTGAAGGAGGGGGATTTCCATCACCTCGGCTGCTGGACCGGCACCATCAGCGATCCGATGATGGATCTCTATAAGGCGGGCAAGCTGGACAACAGCAGAAAGGTCCTGGACAAAGGCCTGCTCAGCTGGAACCTGGCATCCGGATCCCAGGCGCTCTATGAGTGGCTTGATGAAGAGCCGGAGCTCTTCCATCCGGACGGCCTGGACTATATCCACCGCATCGAAAACATGTGCCAGAACCCGGATTTCATCAGCATTAACGGCGGCGTGCAGCTAAACCTGATGGGAGAGGAGAACGCGGAAAGCGCCGGCACAAGACAGCTGTCCGGCATCGGCGGCCAGCTGGACTTCCTGGAGGCAGCCTACCGCTCCAGGGGCGGCAAGGGCTTCATCTGCATGAATTCCGCGAGAAAGACAAAGGACGGAACGCTGAAGTCAAATATCGTGGCGAATTTCACGCCCGGCAGCGCCACCTCCGCGCCAAGAACCATGGTACAGTACGCGGCGACGGAATACGGCGTCGTGAAGCTGTCCGGCCTGTCTCTTAAGGAGAGGGCCAAAGCCATGATCTCCATCGCCCACCCGGAATTCCGGGAAGAGCTCGCGAAATACGCGGAAGCGAATTTCCACTGATGGATACGGCAAAACGAACACCCCCGAACTGTGATGGTTCGGGGGTGTTTTCAGACGTAAGCATTTATTCTCCCAATACCCAGACCTGCACGGAGCGGGGCTCCAGATGTATGGTTTCCCCACCCCGGGCAAAGGACCGGGCGTCCTTTTCACACAGATAATCCTGACCGGGAGCAGCGGTATCCGCCGCTTTTTTCCATCTCAGTTTCTGCGGCAGCTCCGGCAGCCGGAGGTGCTGGTTCTCCCAGAATACATTGATGGCGAGGACGACCGCGTCATCCCGCGTTCCGTCCTCTGACCTGCCGGCAAATGCCACCGCCATGGCTTTGGTGTCATGCTCCGGCGGGATAACCAGGATTTCGGGGAGGCCGAAGGAGCAGCGCCCGTTTCTCCGGCGGATCACCACATGTTCCTTCCGAAGCGCTGTCATGGCGCATACAAAGCGGTGGAAGTCCCTGTATTTCTTCAGGTTTTCCCAGTTGATCCATGAAATTTCGTTGTCCTGGCAGTAGGCGTTATTATTGCCCTGCTGGGTCCGCAGAAACTCGTCACCGGCGGGAAACATCGGCATACCGCGGCTGAGAAGCAGTACCGCCATGGCATTCCGCGCCAGCTTTTGGCGGAGATAGAGAATGGCCGGATCCGCGGTTTCGCCCTCGGCGCCGCAGTTCCAGCTGCGGTTGTCATCGGCGCCGTCCGTATTGTTCCAGCCGTTGGCCTCGTTGTGCTTGCAGGAATATGCGTAGAGATCATGGAGGGTAAATCCGTCGTGGCAGGTGAGGAAGTTCACGGACGGGTGAAAACCCCACAGGGCGGGGTCATAGATGTCGGGGGAGCCGCTGATGCGCTTTGCCGCGGTCTCCCATATGCCGTAATCCCCCTTCAGGAAGTCCCGCATGTCATCCCGGTATTTCCCGTTCCATTCGGAAAAACGTCCCCGGTGATTGAAGCCGCCGACCTGGTAAAGGCCGCCGGCATCCCAGGCCTCGGCGATGAGCCGGACGTCCCTGAGTACCGGGTCGCAGGCCAGGCGTTCCAGAATGGGCGCGTTCTGAATGGGAGCGCCGCTTTCATCCCGCCCCATGATGCTGGCGAGATCGAAGCGGAAGCCGTCCACATGGTAGGAAGTGGTCCAGTACCGCAGGCAGTCCATGATCATATCCTGGACCACCGGGTGGTTGCAGTTGACGGTATTGCCGCAGCCGCTGAAATTATAGTACTGTCCGTCCGGCGCAAGCATATAGTAAATATTGTTGTCAAAGCCCCGGAAGGAGATGGTGGGGCCGTTCTCATTGCCCTCGGCCGTATGATTGAAAACCACGTCCAGGATGCACTCGATACCGTTTCTGTGCAGTTCCCGGATGAGCTCCTTCAGCTCCCGGCCCTCGTGGTTGACTTCTTTTTTGGAGGCATAGCTGGTGTTGGGGGCAAAGAAGGCTACCGTATTATATCCCCAGTAATTGACCAGCTGTCTTCCGTCATGCTCCCGGAAATCAGCCATCTCGTCAAACTCGAAGACCGGCAGCAGTTCCACGGCATTGATGCCCAGCTTCTTCAGATAGGGAATCTTCTCCCGGATGCCCAGGAAGGTGCCGGGGGCCTTTACGCCGGAGGAGGGATCTTTTGTGAAGCCGCGGACATGCATTTCATAGATCACCAGGTCTTCCGTCATGATCTGCGGAAAATGCTGTTTTCCCCAGTCAAAACGGCTTCCGACGACCCGCCCTTTATAGAGTCCGTCGTTTTTCGTCCCCCATCGGCTCTGGCCGGTCACGGCGCGGGCGTAGATATCCAGCAGGGGCTTGTCCTTCTTAAAGCGAAGGCCTGCGGCAGGATCCCAGGGGCCGTCAATGCTGTAGGCGTACTCGAAATCCTCGATGTCCAGGCCGAAGACAATCATGGCCCAGACATTGCCGATGCGGCAGTGCTCCGGGAACGGGATCTTCGCCCAGGGTTTGTCCTTCCCGGGCCGGAAGAGAAGCAGGGTCACAGAGGTAGCCCTGTCGGAGTGAACCGTGAAGTTTACGCCGCCCCGCACCATATAGGCGCCGTACATGCCGAACACGCCGGGGCGCACCCGGAATCCCCCGGATTTCCCTGTGGGAATGAGGATAATGTCCTCACGGCCGGTCATCCAGGTATCGTCGATCTGATATTTTTCATCCTGCGGTCCCATAGGGTCCCTCCTTTTTGCGGCGGGTCATTTCCTGCTGTTTTTATTCTACTATTAATTCAGACAAAAAACCACTTGACATCTTATGGAAAAATGAGTATTATAGTCGTTGTCACGCAGGCGTGTGCCTAGTGTACGATGCCCAGATAGCTCAGTTGGTAGAGCAGAGGACTGAAAATCCTCGTGTCGCTGGTTCGATTCCAGCTTTGGGCACTTTTCTTTTTTGCAGGTGTGGTTCAATGGTAGAACATCAGCCTTCCAAGCTGAATACGTGGGTTCGATTCCCATCACCTGCTCTATTTTTTTGCTCTGAGAATGGCTTGGCTGAGCCATTCCCGGGGCTTTTTCTTTGTTACGAGGGGTGGGAACCGGTGGGAACCTCCTGTAGAAGCACCCGGTGGTTCCGGTAAT
>ONXW01000399.1 GCA_900321915.1 uncultured Eubacteriales bacterium | reverse complement strand
GGATACTGCCTGATGGGCGGCGGCAAGAGAATCGTGGCCGCGACCTCCACCCTGGTTCCGATCATGGGTATCCTCTATGTGTGTGTGGCTATTGTGGTTACCATCATGCATATCGGACTTCTTCCGAGCGTGCTTGGAAAGATTTTCTCTGACGCATTCAACTTCAAGGCAATCTTCTCCGGTTTTTCCGGCTCCTGCGTGATGTACGGAATCAAGAGAGGTCTCTTCTCCAATGAGGCCGGTGTCGGTTCCGCTCCGAACGCTGCCGCGGCCGCTGATGTCAGCCATCCGGTAAAGCAGGGTCTGGTCCAGATGCTTTCCGTATTCATCGATACCATTCTTCTCTGCACATGTACCGCTATGATGTGCCTCTGCTCCGGCGTTGCCCCGGCGGAAGACCTGGCCGGCGCTCCTTATGTCCAGGCTGCCCTGCAGAATGCCCTCGGTTCCATCGGCCCCGTGTTCATCACCATCTCGATGGTACTGTTCGCGTTCACAACGCTTCTCGGAAACTTCTACTATGTTGACAACCTGCTGATTTACCTGCACAAGGGTATTCCCAGCAAGCAGTTTATGTTCATCTTCCGCATCTGCGCATCCATCGTTATCTTCGTCGGCGCCATCCTCAGCATGGGCGTGGTATGGGATCTGGCGGATGTCCTGATGGGCGTTATGGCAATCATCAACCTTCCGGTTATCGTAATGCTGCACAGCGTGACACTCTCCGCCCTGAAGGATTACATTGACCAGAAGAAGGCAGGAAAGAACCCGGTTTACAAGGCTGCGGTTTCCGGCCTGGAAGGCAAGACCGATTACTGGCAGTAAATAATACCTGAAGAAAGGGTGTAAAATGTATCCATTACTCACGGTAAACCTGGAACATTTGCGCAAAAACATCCGTACCGTGCGCGGCCTCTGTGCCGCGCACGGTATTTCTGTGACCTCCGTGACAAAAGTATTCCGGGGGGATCCCAGGATTGCGCAGGTTCTGGTGGAAGAGGGAATGACCATGCTGGGAGATTCCCGCGTGGCCAACCTGGCACGCATGGAGAACCTGCAGGCGGAAAAATGGCTGATCCGGCCCCCGATGCTTTCCGAGATACCGGACCTGGTCCGGTACGGGGACGCCTCCCTGAATTCCGAGATGGCGGTGGTGCGCGCCATAAACGCGGAATGCGTGCGGCAGGGCCGCAGGCACAGAATAATCCTCATGGCGGATCTCGGGGATATCCGGGAGGGATATGTGGATTATGAGGAGCTGATCCGCGCGGCCGTCGAGACAGACCGCCTCCCGGGGGTGGAGCTTTACGGTCTCGGCGTCAACCTGACCTGTTTCTCCTTTATCCAGTATGACACGGAGAAGCTGACAAAGCTGGCGGAACTCTTCCGCGAGGCGGAGGAGGCGGTGGGACACCCGCTGCAGATCGTCAGCGGCGGCAATTCCGCCGCAGTGGACCTGATGCTGCGGGGCGGCATTCCGGCGGGCGTAAACAACCTTCGCCTCGGGGAGTCTGTGCTTTTCGGCAAGGAGCGGGCGAAACACCGTTTCCTTCCCGACACGTACCAGGACGTATTTACCCTGGAGTGCGAGATTGTGGAGCTCAAGGAAAAGCCTTCCCTGCCCTGGGGCACGGTGGGTGTGGATTCCTACGGGAAGAAGCCGGAGTTCACCGACCGGGGAGAGCACCGGCTGAAAGCGATCTGCGCTCTCGGAAAGCAGGATTTTGACGTGGAGACCACAACGCCCTGCGATCCGGGCATCATCCTGCTCGGCGCAAGCTCCGACCACCTCATGGCTGACGTCACCGACAGCAGAGAGCACTATGAAGTCGGGGGCACGATAAAGCTGCAGCTGGGGTATTTCTCCACCATGCGCGCTTTCACATCAGATTACGTCGCAAAGCAGTATATCGGATAGCTCCCGGCAGACCGTCTGCACAGGCCGCGGAGCTTTTCACGAAACGGAAAATGAAAAAGGAGTTCAAATCACACTGTCCGCATGAAACGGTTCAGTGATTTGAACTCCTGTTTTTTTGCTGCCTAT
>ONXW01000188.1 GCA_900321915.1 uncultured Eubacteriales bacterium | reverse complement strand
AGCTTCTCCCGGTAAACCAGCGGTTCCAGGAAGGTCACAAACAGCGGGAAGCTGGAAAATGTGATCGTTCCGACCGCCACTCCCGCCAGCTGGATGGACTCAATGAAGGACCACCAGTGCAGCGCGAGGATGACCCCCGCAAACGCAAGGCCCGCCAGGTCCCGCCGGGAATCCAGCCGGAAGGAACGCCGCGAGGCGAGCATGAAGATCCCCAGGGCCAGGGAAGAAAAAAACACGCGGCCAAAGGTGATGGCGAGGGAAGGCAGCGCTATTCCACGCGCAAACAGTCCTGCTGTTCCAAACAGCAGGACTGCGGTATTGACAAGTATTACAGATGTTCTTTCGGCTGAATGCTCTCTCATGGAAAACTCTGTGACTGTTACTTCGATGCCCGGCGGAGAAGAAGGAACGCCTGGGTAACCGTGGCAGTCATGTTTTTGCTGGCATTTTCCCTGTCCATCGCTTCCTCAATGGTCACAACACCCTGGAGGATGGGGAAGAACGCGTCAATTCCGTGGTCATTGCAGGCGACGGCGTCGGGAGTTACACAGCCGGCAAACGCGAGGACTGTCTTGTCGTACTTTTTCGCGATCTCAGCGACACCGATGGGAGCTTTTCCCATGACGGTCTGTCCGTCCAGCCGGCCCTCACCGGTCACGACGACGTCCGCATCCTTAACATACTCCTCGAGCTTTGTCTCGTCAAGGATAATACGGATTCCGGACTCCAGGACCGCGTTGGTAAATGTGCGGAACGCGAATCCGAGTCCTCCGGCCGCGCCGGTACCCGGGTATTCCGCATCCGATTCCGGGAAATATTTTTTTGCCGTCTCCGCGTATTTCGCAAGCCACCCGTCCATGGTTTCGACAATCTCGGGGGTCGCGCCCTTCTGCGGGCCGTAAACCGCGCTGCATCCCTCGGGACCGCAGAGCGGGTTCGTCACATCGCAGGCAATCCGGAACTCGCACTCCGCAAGGAGCGGATTCACTTTGTCTTTGCGGATTTCCGCAATCTTCTCCAGGCCTTCTCCGAACATGGAAACCGGCTTTCCTTCCGCGTCAAGCATCTCATATCCCAGCGCCATCAGCATGCCGATGCCGCCGTCATTGGTTGCGCTTCCGCCGATACCGACGATAAAATGCCTGCAGCCTTTTTCCATCGCGTCGCAGATCATCTCGCCGACACCGTAGGTCGTGGTCTTAAGCGGATTTCTCTCCTCTCTCTTGATCAAGGGGAGTCCGGCGGCCTGCGCCATCTCCATCACGGCAGTCTTGCCGTCGGAGAGGATCCCGTAAACCGCGTCAACCTTCCCCCCGAGAGGTCCTGTGACCGACACGGTATGGAGTTTTCCGCCCATGCCGAGCCCCAGGGCCTCCACCGTACCCTCGCCGCCGTCCGCCAGGGGGCGGACCTGTACATCCGCATCGGGATAAACGTTCAGGACACCGGCCTTGATCGCCTCACCGGCCTCCAGAGAAGACATGCTTCCTTTCAGGGAATCGATCGCCACAACTACCTTCATAATCTTCCTCCTACTCTTACCCGTGCGGGTCTGGACAGGTTTTTTTCTTTTTCTCAGAATAACAGGTACAAGGATAGAATCATATAGTATACAGACTGAATTTCATTATGTATAATAAAGTAAAATATAGTACACAAAACATTCCGCCACGCTGGGCGGTTCACATTTCGGAGGAGGACAGACCCTATGGCATTTCATCTGAACCAGACGACAGCGCAGCAGATTGTCGAAACCGTGAAAAACGTCTGCGGCAGAGATATCAATTTCATTCATCCGGACGGGAAGATATTCGCGAGCACCGATGAGGCGCGCATCGGGGATTTCCATGAAATCGGCTTTGAGGCGGCCAGGACGCGGCAGACCATAGAAGTCAGGGAAGGCGGCCGGTACCACGGCACCCAGCCGGGCGTCAACATGCCGTTTCTCTGGGACGGCACGCTTATCGCCGTGATCGGCGTCACCGGGAACCCTGATGATGTCAGGGAATACGCACGGCTTGCGCGCCGTATCGCCCAGCTCATCCTGCGCGAGCAGGAGCTGGATCTTCTGGACCGCAGCCGCAGGAGCCAGGCCGGATATATCGTGAATGCCCTGATATCAGGCCAGGCGCCGGAACGGGAATACCTGAATGATTTTCTCTCCCGCTATCACCTGACAGAGCGGTCCCTGCTCCGTGCCGTCATCATGCGTCCGCAGAATGGTGAGACCGGCGGCGAATCCGTCACGGCGGAAGCCGAATCGGCTGATATTATATCGGAGATCGGGACGGAACTTGTGGCCGTCCGTTATCCCGACGAATATGTCATTCTCTGTGAGAACAGGAAACAGCAGGAGTTCATCCGCCGTCTCACGGATCTGTCGCGCCGGCATACGCCGGCGTTCCGCATCGGCGTCGGCAGCGCCGAGACCGTATTCGGACAGGAAAACTCCTACCGGACCGCCCTCCTCGCGCTCCGCAGCCTCAGGGACGGACAGGTGCTTGCCTCCTATGAATCCCTTGACCTGCAGATTCTCTTATCCTCCGCGAAGCCCGCGATACGGGACATGCTCCGGAAAAAAACGGCCGATCTCATTGACCGGATGGACGCGGATTGCCTGCGCACCTATTTCTCCTGCAATATGTCCGTGAAAGCGGCGTCGGAGCAGCTGTTTATCCACAAAAACACGCTTCAGTACCATCTGGACCGGGTACACCGCCTGACGGGATACAACCCCCGCATTTTCCGGGATGCCGTTGTCCTGTGGGCCGGGATGGAAAGCCTGGAATACCGCTGAGATACTTTTTTGCCTCAGGACATGACAATCCCTGCCGGGATAGCGTATAATAGGATGCAGTCTACATCTTTGTGAGGTATTGATTATTATGGCATTTGACGGAATTACGGTTGCCGCCCTGGTCCGGGAAATGGACCGGGAGCTCGCCGGCGGCCATATCAGCAAAATCGCGCAGACGGAAAAGGATGAGCTCCTGATCACCGTCAAAAACAACCGGAAAAATCTCCGGCTCGTCCTGTCGGCCAGCGCCAGCCTGCCCCTGGCTTTCATCACAGATGACAATAAACCGTCCCCCATGACAGCCCCAAATTTCTGCATGCTTTTAAGGAAGCACCTGGGAGGAGGGAAAATCCTCTCCGTCACCCAGCCAGGCCTGGAACGCTGCATCCATATCGCGGTGGAGCACCGGAATGAGATGGGGGATCTCTGCAATAAAGTATTGATCGCGGAGCTGATGGGAAAGCACAGCAACATTATCTTCTGCGATGACAGCAACCGTATCCTTGACAGTATCAAGCATATTTCCGCACAGGTAAGCTCTGTCCGGGAAGTCCTTCCAGGACGGGAGTATTTCCTTCCCCCGTCTATAAAAAAGCAGGATCCCCTCTCCATTTCCGAGGAGGACCTGCTCTCCATCCTCTCCTCCTCACAGCAGCCCGCGGGGAAAACACTCTGCGCCTCCCTCACCGGCATCAGCACGGTAATGGCGCAGGAAGTCATACGCCGCGCCTCCGTGGACGCTGACCTGCCGGTTTCCTCCTTCAGTGAGGCGGAACGGCTTCACCTGGCCCACACGTTTCTCCTTCTCATGGACGATGTGAAAAACGGACAGTTCAGGCCGTGCATCTTCTACCGCGACGGGGAGCCGAGAGAATTTTCCGCGCTGGAGACCGCGCCGCCGGAACCCGGCTGCGAAACCGTATACTTTGATACGATGAGCGATGTGATAACGGCCTATTACCGCGAGCGGGACACCGCGGCGCGCATCCGCCAGAAATCCGCGGACCTCCGGCATATCGTGCAGACCGTCCTGGAACGGGATTACAAAAAGCTGGACCTTCAGGAAAAACAGCTGAAGGACACGGAGAAGCGGGACAAATACCGCCTTTACGGGGAGCTCCTCAATACCTGGGGCTATGAACTGAAGGGCGGGGAAAAGAGCCTGACCTGCGAGAACTTCTACAATGGGGAGACGGTGACGGTTCCACTCGACCCGCAGCTCTCCGCCCGGGAAAACTCCCAGAAGTTTTTTGACCGTTATGCCAAGCTGAAACGCACGGCGGAAGCCCTGGAATCCCTGACGATGGAGACCAGGCGGGAGATCGAGCATCTGGAATCCATCGCCACCTCTCTGGAGATCGCGCTCCGGGAAGAGGACCTCACCCAGATCCGCCAGGAGATGACGGAATTCGGTTTTATACGCCGCCACGGGCCCCAGGGAAAGAAGGTTAAAATCACCAGCCGTCCCTTCCACTATGTTTCCAGCGACGGTTTTGACATCTATGT
>ONXW01000288.1 GCA_900321915.1 uncultured Eubacteriales bacterium | reverse complement strand
TATGGGTGCGCAGAAGGCCGCCCGGGATTTCGGCATTGAACTGGATTCCCTGGAAGGCAGGACCGCTGACGAGTGGAAGGCAAATGTTCTCGCAGCCTGTGACAGCGGATACGACCTCGTCATCGGCGTATCCCCGCAGATCGCCGGATATATCGCGGAGTACGCTCCGGAGTATCCGGATACAAGGTTTGCCGTGATTGACGGCACGGTTGACCTTCCGAATGCCATGTCCGTGAGTTTCGCGCAGGATGAAGGCTTTTTCCTGGCCGGCGCGGCCGCGGCGATGTTTACACAAAAGACCGGCATCGACGGCATCAATGAAGAAAACACCATCGGATGGGTCAGCGGCACCGACAGCCCGGAGCTTCGCGGGTTATACAGCTGCTATGAGCAGGGGGCGAAGTATATTGACCCGGATATCCGTATCCTGCAGTCCTTCGCGGATGTTCCGGAGGATCCCGCAATGGGGAAGGAGCTGGCCCTCGCACAGTATGACGGGGGCGCGGATATCGTCATGAACGCTGCTTTTACGGATGGTACGGGCATTCTCGAGGCGGCGAAGGAAGCCGGAAGATACGCTGTCGGATCCGGCACGGACCAGGACAGCGTACAGCCCGGGTCCGTCCTTACCTCCGTGGTAAAGCACTATGACAGCGCGTGTTATCTTGTCATCAGGTCCGCTGCGGACGGAACCTTCGAGGGCGGTACAAAACTGCGGACCGGCCTTTCGGACGGCGGCATTTCCCTGACAGATTTCTCAGTTATGAGAAAAGCCCTGGGAGACAGGTTCCCGCAGGATATTCCGGAAAAGGCGGAAGAACTTAAGGAGAAGATTATCTCCGGGGAGATCCCGGCCGGTTATCAGAACGGTAAATAAAAGAGGGGCCGACGCCCCGGAAACCAGTTTTCCGGGCTGTCAGCCCCTTCGGTGTCTCATGGATGCCGCATCAGTATGTAGGCTCATCCTCCCGGGATTTTCTTCGGATCAGCCGGAAAATGACGATGTACATGACGATGACGAATACGATAAACATTATGGTGGAGGTTTCGCTCTCAATCATGGCGCAGGCGTCATAAAAACCGTGGAGGAACACAGCAAAGAGATAGCCGACGCGGGAGTGCACGGCAGCCGCGCCGTTCCGGCCCCGGTTGGCCATCTGCCTGGCCTGGCCGTAGAATACGCCCATAACGACGGCGAAACCCATATGGCCCGGGATAGAAAGCAGGGCCCGCGGGAGGGCGACGCCCAGCCCGTACGAGGCTACATAGGAGATATTCTCAAAGGCGGCGAAGCCGAGGGAGACAAATACCGCGTATACAATGCCGTCAAAACAGAAATCAAAATTCGGATCGTTCCAGCTGCGGCGGCGAAGGAAGAAGAATTTGGTTCCCTCCTCGACTGCGGCGACGACAAGAAACGCGAGGACAATCTTGTAAAGGTTGCTGTCGGGATCCGGGATGCCCATATTCAGGACCATCGTGCCGAAGGTTTCCAGGATGATGGAGGCCAGCGCGGACCAGATGCCTCCGATGAAAAGCTTTCTCAGGAGATAGCCCGGTTCCTTTTCGATTTTATCCTGGTTGTAAATATACCGCATCAGGAAGACCGCCGGCAGGACGGCAGCGCCGACATAGATGGCAACATAGGTGATCACCGGTGTAAACGGGAGAAGAAAAAACATGGAAAAAACTCCTTTCGCATATCGGGAGAAAATGCCTTGCGGCAGTTAAACGCATGTTCAGAATAAATTAAGTGTAGGTTCACTTTTCAAAATTGTCAAGTTGTGGCAAAATACGGGAATATGTGGTATTATCACCATAGTAAATCTGTTGGGGGGACGAATCTCCCGATGCTGGAGGAATTCTGCGAATGGAATACATGCTGTGTTATCCCGGCACGGACAATATGACCCGTGAGAAGAATGACAAGGTTCATAATATACTGGCCAGGATGTCTGAAAAGTACAAACTGAAGATTGTTCCGGAACCCATGAAGAACATTATGTTCCGGGGCGGCGATTTCTGCAGGAAATTCCGTATCTACAAGAAACTGCGCGACCGTGAGGGAAACGGGGAGGCCTACCTTGACCGCGAGGAGGAAGAGATGCTTATGAGCGTCTGCCGCGACGAGGAAGAAAAACAGATCATGAAAAACTGTGTTTACGCATATCAGTATCCATCGGGACTGGTGCTGAAAGCTTTTCGTGAAAAGGAAAGAAAACGCTGACAGAGAGGACAGATGGAATGAAAAACGCGGAATACCATGAATATAAAAAGAAAAAAGGGAATCCGTTCCTGCTGTTTCTCAGCGCGATAATAAGCATGCTGCTGGCGATGATCAAGACCCTGATGCTTCTCGGCATCGGCACGGCTGTCGCGGGCGTCATGGCAGCCTACTGGAAGCTGTATCCGATCTATGAGGATTACAGAAAGCAGACGGAGAACATCGTCGCTGAGAGCACTCTTGCCACCTTCCGTCTCCAGGAAGCAAGCTATATCTACGATGCGAACGGCGAGATTATCGCGAAGCTTACGGGCGACGAGGATTCCAGCTATCTGCCCTATGAGCAGATCCCGAAGAATGCCGTCAACGCCTTCGTGGCCATCGAGGACAGGACCTTCTGGGAGAACCCGGGAATCGATGTGCGCGGAATCCTGCGCGTCCTTGTGGACTATGTGCGCTCGGACGGCGGTGAGATGCACGGTGCGAGCACCATTACCCAGCAGCTGGCAAGGAACCGGTTCCTGACCAGGGAAGTCTCCATGGAGAGAAAGCTCAAGGAGATGCTGATCGCCCTGGACCTGACGGAGAAGTACAGCAAAGAGCAGCTGATGGAATTCTACGTGAATGATATCAACTATGCCAATTATTACTACGGGCTGGAGGCAGCGGCCAAGGGCTATTTCAACAAGAGCGCCGATCAGCTGAGCCTCAGCCAGACGGCATACCTCTGCGCCATCCCGAACCGGCCCACCTACTATAATCCTTATAAGTACCCGGAGCGGGCGGTGGAACGCAGGAATAAGATTCTCTCCGATATGAAGGATATGGGTTATATCACGGAGTCGGAGTACAAAGATGCCGTCAGGGAAGAAGTGGTGGTGGAACGGCAGAAGGTGCCGATGCACAACTATGAGACGACCTACGCCATTGACTGCGCTATACGCTTCCTGATGCGCCGGGACGGATTTGAATTCAGGTACGGCTTCCGGGATGAGGATGAGTACAAAGAGTACGACCGCCATTACAACGAGGTCTACGAGCAGGAGAGAAACGCGCTCTACACCGGCGGTTACATGCTTTACACTTCCCTGGATCCGCTGAAGCAGGCAGCGCTGCAGGATGCCATTGATTCGGGGCTGTCCTTCGATTCAAAGCTGGCGGACAGCGGCATTTATGCCCTGCAGGGCGCCGCGACGGCCCTGGACAATGATACCCACAAGGTTGTGGCAATCGTCGGAGGAAGGACCCAGGAGATTACCACCTACACCCTGAACCGCGCCTTCCAGAGCTTCCGTCAGCCGGGAAGCTCCATCAAGCCGGTGGTTGTCTATACCCCGGCACTGGAAAACGGCTGGAAGAGCAATACAACCGTGTGCGACATCGACGTGGACGCTGCGAAAGAGCCTGGCGTCAATGCCAGGAACCTCGGGGGCGGCACCATGCCCCTCCGGTCAGCGGTGGAGCGCAGCCGGAACGGCGTCGCCTGGTCGATCTATGACAACCTGACGCCGCAGCTGGGACTGGCATACCTGACCCAGATGCGTTTTGACAACATTGTTCCCCGGGATTACGTTCCCGCCACGGCCCTCGGCGGATTTACCTACGGTGTGACCACGGAGGAGATGGCGGGCGCCTACTCGGCCCTGGCGAACAGCGGCACTTACCGGGAGCCCACCTGCATCGTGAAGATGGTCAACAATGAAGGTGTGGATATCTTTGAAGAGTACCCGGCTCTCCAGGTTTACCAGCAGACAAGCGCCGACATGATGGTGGACATCATGAAAGGCGTCGTCACAAGGGGTACGGCGGCATCCATGGGATGGAACAACCGCGTGCAGGCGGCCGGAAAGACCGGTACGACCAACGGAAGTAAGGACGGCTGGTTCTGCGGGATCACCCCCTACTACACCGTTACGGTCTGGGTCGGATACGACCAGCCGAAGCGCCTGTCCAGCCTCTACGGAGGCACCTACCCGGCACAGATCTGGAAAAAGGCCATGCTGGCCCTGACGGAAGACCGGGAAGACGTAAAATTCCCGGAGGCAGTGCAGGACAGGGGTTACGGAAACGGGACCTATCTTGCCGGGTACCCGGAGGACAGGGAGATCGCCGACAATTACACGGTGAAGGATTTCCGGTCAGATCATGAGGCGGCGGACCATATCATGAAGATCCTGGACGGGTCCGTCAACGGCGGTTCTTCGGAGATCACGGGCCTGCTGAACAGTATCATCAGTCCCTCGGTCAAGCTCCGAATGGAGGATATCCGCCGCCGCGGCTATCCCGGAAAAATCAATTACGATTATGATCCCACACCGCAAGTGCCGGTGTTTGTGGTACCGGAAGCGGTACAGCAGCCCACGAATATCGATCCGGGTCCGGTCGGGCCTGCGGGACCGGGGGCGGAGACGGGACAGAATTACTCGGGCCCGGCGGCTGTAGGGCCGGCGGCAGTCCCGGTGCAGGAGCCGGCAGCGCCTGCCGTCGTGGAGGCGCCGCAGTAAACATACAGGCCTGATTCGGCAAGAAAACTGAATAAAAGACTGGACTTATGCGCGGTGTTAGTTTATTCAGAGTTTTACATATAAATGCGGAGGTGTATTTTGAAGATTCAGCAGTCAGCGGAAGACTATCTGGAATCCATCCTGGTGCTCGGTATGAGCAAACCCTATGTCCGTTCCATAGATGTGGCGAATGACCTGGGGTTTTCCAAGCCCAGCGTCAGTGTAGCCATGAAAAACCTGAGGGAGAACGGATATATTTCCATGTCATCGGAAGGCCATATTACCCTGCTGGAGCCGGGAGCCAGGATTGCCAAAAACATCTACGAGAGGCACACAACCATCTCGGGACTCCTTACAGCCATGGGCGTTCCCGAGAAGATAGCGGCGGACGACGCATGCCGGATCGAACATGTGATCAGCCCGGAAACATTTGATGCCCTGAAGGAAGCTTACCGCAGGGTGAAGGACAGAGATCTGAAAATTGATTGACAAAAGTTAAACAAGGTTTTATAATGCTATGAAGTCATAGGCATCATTGATTTTGCAACATTCATTATTCATTCAGATAAGAAAATGTAGTAAAGGAGGACAGACCAATGGCTGTCAAGAAAGAGAACGCTGCTAAGGAAGCAGAGAAGATTGTAAAAGAAGTTGAGAAGCAGACAGAAGAAGTGAAGAAGGCTGTAAAGAAGACTGTTGACACTGCGAAATCTACCGCGAAGAAGGCCAGCACTGTTGCGCGCAAGGCAACTGCTGCTGTCAAGTCCACTGTTTATGTCCAGTATGCAGGCCGCGAAGTGGATGTTGCGGAGCTTGCTGTGACCGCGAAGAAAGAGTACATGAAGAAGACCGGCAAGAAAGCTTCCGAAGTGAAGAAGATCGAGATCTATGTAAAGCCGGAAGAGAACGCTGCATATTATGTTGTAAACGGCGAAGGTGCGGATGATTACAAAATCGAGCTTTAATCTCTGAAAAAGAGAAGCCTGTATGACTGAAAATACCCTTCAGGATTGTTTTCCTGAAGGGTATTTTATGTTATGATAGAGGCGGTAGAAATGAATAAAAACGACTCGGTGCAAGCGGGTCCGGAATATTGCTGCAGAAGCAAAGGAGGTAGCGTTTATGTATCTGGATGACAGGATTTGGATGGCGTCGGACGGGGACGAGAAGCTTTCGATTCTTCCGGAGATGATGAACCGGCACGGATTGATCGCGGGAGCCACCGGCACCGGTAAAACCATTACGCTGAAGGTGATGGCGGAAGCGCTCAGCGATGCGGGCGTACCGGTGTTCCTTGCCGATGTCAAGGGCGACCTTGCCGGCATGTGCATGCCCGGGGAAGACAGTGATGATATGCGGGAGCGCATCGCCAGATTCGGTCTGGAGGACACCGGGTTCCGCTACCAGTCCTACCCTGTATGCTACTGGGATCTTGCCGGGGAATACGGGCTTCCGCTTCACACGACTGTGAGTGAGATGGGACCGCTCCTTATGGGCAGGCTGCTCCGCCTGACCGATCTGCAGTGCGACCTGCTGCAGGTTATGTTCCGTATCGCGGACGAGGAGGGACTCCTGATCCTGGACACAAAGGACCTCCGGGCAATGCTGCAGTATATGGGGGAGAACAGCAAAGAGCTTTCTTCCCAGTACGGCAATATGTCCAGGCAGAGCATCAATGCCATTCTCCGCGCCGTGATCGCCCTGGAGTCCCAGGGAGGAGACAAGTTCTTCGGAGAGCCGGCGCTGAATATTTTTGACTGGATTAAGAAGGATTCCGACGGAAGAGGCGTTATCAATATCCTGGACAGCCGGCTTTCCATCAGCAACCCGATGCTGTATTCCACCTTCATGCTCTGGCTGATGTCCGACCTGTTCGAGAAGCTTCCGGAGCGTGGCGATGTGGAGAAACCGGAGATGGTATTCTTCTTCGATGAGGCGCACCTGCTGTTCAATAACGCGTCTCCCCTGCTGCTGGAGAAGATTGAGCAGTTGGTCAAGCTGATTCGCTCCAAGGGCGTAGGCATTTACTTTATCACCCAGAGCCCGTCGGATATTCCGGATTCCGTACTGGCACAGCTCGGCAACCGCATCCAGCACGCGCTCCGCGCCTATACGCCCGCAGAACAGAAAAAGATCCGCGCTGCGGCCCAGTCTTTCCGCATCAATCCGGATTTCAACACGGAAGAGGTGCTCTCCCAGCTGGGAATCGGCGAAGCGCTGGTGTCCTTCCTGGACGAGACCGGTACCCCCGGCATTGTTGAGCGCGCGAAGATCCTTCCGCCCCAGAGTAAGATGGGAATCATTTCCGATACGGTCAGAAAGGGTATAATCAGCAGCAGCCCGCTCCTTTCCTATTACAGTGAGATGGTGGACAGGGATTCCGCATATGAGTTCTTCCAGAGACAGAGGGAGGAAGCAGACCGCGAGAGAGCCGAGGAAGAGGCAAGAATCCAGGAAGAGAAGGAAGCGCGCATCCGCGAGCGCGAAGAGGAGAAGGCCGCGAAGGAGAAAGCCCGCCAGGAAGAGCGGGAAGCGCGTGAGAAAGCCAGGGAGGAAGAGAAGGCCCGCAGGGAGGAAGAGCGGGAGAAGGCAAAATACAAGAATTCCGCGAAGACTGTCGCGAAATCCGCGGCGGGAACCGTGGGACGCGAAGTCGGAAAAACTGTCGGAAAGACCGTCGGAGGAACCTTCGGAAAGACCCTGGGAGGCAATGTGGGGGCATCCCTGGCCCGGGGTATCCTGGATACCCTGTTCAAGAGATAAATCATGATACTGCCTGAAGAATTTGACTGCCGGATGCGCCGGATGCTCGGGGAGGAGTACAGCGCATTCCGGCAGTGTTATGAGGAAGCGGCGGTGCGGATGAAGGGACTCCGCGTCAACCGCCTGAAGGGAGATGCGGAGGACTTCAGGAGACGCGCGCCATTTGAGCTGGTGCCTCTTTCCTGGGCGCGGGACGGATTCCTGTGTCCCGAAGAAGAGCGGCCCGGCCGTCATCCATGGCATGAGGCGGGCGCCTACTATCTCCAGGAACCGTCGGCCATGGTGCCGGCGTCCCTTCTGGGTGCAGGGCCCGGAGAGCGCGTCCTGGATCTGTGCGCCGCTCCCGGAGGGAAGACCACACAGACAGCGTCCGATATGGCGGGCGGGGGAATCCTCCTGAGCAACGAGATTCATCCCCAGAGGGCCGCGATCCTTTCCCAGAACGTGGAACGGATGGGAATCCGGAACTGCGTTGTGACAAACGCGGACCCGGAAACGCTCCTGGACCGCTTCCCGCACTATTTTGACCGTATCCTGGTGGATGCGCCGTGTTCCGGGGAAGGCATGTTCCGGAAAGAGGAACAGGCCGTCAGTGAATGGAGCCCTGAGAATGTAATACGGTGTGCCGAACGCCAGAAAAAGATCCTGGACTGTGCCGACGGAATGCTCCGTGAGGGCGGACGGCTGGTCTATTCCACCTGCACCTTTGCGCCGGAGGAGAATGAAGGGAGCGTCGGTGAATTTCTCCTGCGCCATCCGGATTACTCCGTGGAGCCGGTGAAGGAATGCGAAGGTTTTTCCCGCGGGGTCCCGGCGTGGGGCAGCGGGAGAACGGAGGGACTGGAGAATACCGTGCGGATCTGGCCGCATCGCTCCGTTGGGGAAGGACATTTTGCCGCGGTTCTGAGGAAAGGAGACCCGGACAGGGTTTCCGGCCGGGACAGCGGAATCCGGAGAGGACGGACCGCGCTGCCGTCAGGGATCCGCGACAGGGAACGCCGTGTGCTGTGGGAATCGTTCTGCAGGGAGGTGTTCCGGAATCCCGAAGAGTGGACCTGCGGGGAGAGACTGGTCTGCCGTGGGGATATCCTCTGGCTTGTACCGGAAGACATGCCGGATACCGGGAGGATCCGCGTGCTGCGCCAGGGACTGATGCTTGGGGAATTCCGAAAGAACCGTTTTGAGCCTGCCCATGCGCTGGCCATGGCCCTGTCCCCCGCTGAGGTTAACCTTTCCGCGGATTTCGGGGCAGGTACGCCGGAAGCGGCGGCATTTCTTCACGGAGATACCATCCGCCCCGCGTCGGAACACGCGCAGGGCCGCGGCTGGGTCCTTGTAAGCCTGGACGGCTGGTCCGCGGGCTGGGCAAAACTTGCCGGCGGCGTCTTGAAAAACCATTATCCCCGCGGCCTTCGAACCAGGTGTTGACTTGCAGATGAAAAACATATATTATTCAGAAAAACACAAAATTACTGAACTGAAGGAGAATCATTATGGCAAAAGTCGGAATTGTAATGGGAAGTGACTCAGATATGCCTGTCATGGCACAGGCCGCGGAAGTGCTGGACCAGTTCGGCATTGAATATGAGATGAATATTATTTCCGCTCACAGGGAACCGGATACATTCTTTGCCTACGCGAAGGGCGCGGAGGACCGCGGAGTGAAGGTTATCATCGCCGGGGCGGGAAAAGCGGCCCATCTGCCCGGTATGTGCGCTGCGCTGTTTCCCATGCCGGTGATCGGTATCCCGATGAAGACTTCCGACCTGGGCGGCGTGGATTCTCTCTATTCCATCGTACAGATGCCCTCGGGCATCCCGGTTGCCACCGTGGCCATCAACGGCGGAAAGAATGCGGGCATACTTGCGGCTAAGATTCTCGCGACTTCGGATGCTGAGCTCCTCGCGAAGCTGAAGGACTATTCCGAAGAGATGAAGGCCGGCGTGGAGAAGAAGGACAGAAAACTGCAGGAAGAGGGCTACAGGGCATTCCTGAAATAACAGGCGCAGCTTTGGATAACGGAGGACAGAATGGATTACAAAAAAGCCGGTGTGGATATTGAGGCGGGGTATAAATCCGTCGAGCTCATGAAGAAGTTTGTACAGGCGACCACCCGCCCGGAAGTTATGGGCGGAATCGGGGGATTCTCCGGCGCGTTCAGCGCGAAAGCATTCAAGGACATGGAGGATCCGGTCCTGCTGTCCGGGACGGACGGTGTCGGAACCAAGCTGAAGCTGGCGATGATTATGGACCGGCATGACACCATCGGCATCGACTGTGTGGCCATGTGCGTCAATGACGTGGCATGCGCGGGCGGTGAGCCGCTTTTTTTCCTGGATTATATTGCCTGCGGAAAGAATTATCCCGAAAAGATAGCGGAGATCGTAAAGGGCGTCGCGGAGGGCTGCCTCCAGTCCGAATCCGCCCTTATTGGGGGGGAGACGGCGGAGATGCCGGGCTTTTATCCTGTGGATGAGTACGATCTTGCGGGATTCTCCGTCGGTGTCGTCGACCGGAAGGATCTTATTACGGGCGAGACGCTCTGCGCGGGCGATGTGCTCATCGGCATGGCATCCTCCGGTGTGCACAGCAACGGTTTTTCCCTCGTCAGGAAAGTCTTTGAGAAAGAGATGACGAAGGAAGGCCTTTCCACTTACTATGACGAGCTGGGAGGAACCCTGGGGGATGTGCTGATCGCCCCCACCAGGATCTATGTGAAGGCCCTGAAGGAAGTGAAAAAGGCCGGCGTCAGGGTGAAGGCATGCAGCCATATCACCGGCGGCGGTTTCTATGAGAATGTTCCGAGAATGCTGAAAGAGGGCACGCGGGCTGTGATCCGGAAGGACAGCTACCCGGTGCCGCCGATTTTCGGCATGATGCAGAAAAAGGGCGAGATTGATGAGAAGATCATGTACAATACCTTCAATATGGGTATCGGCATGGTGCTCGCCGTGGATCCCGCGGACGCTGAGAAGACGATGGAGGCTGTCCGGGCAGCCGGAGATACGCCCTATGTGATTGGCGCCATTGAGGCGGGTGATAAGGGAGTAACCTTATGTTGAGAGTACTGGTTATGGTATCGGGCGGAGGAACCAACCTGCAGGCCATCATCGACGCGGTGGAGAACGGTTCTGTACGGAATGCGGAGCTGGTCGGGGTCATCAGCAACAACCCCGGGGCGTTCGCCCTGGAGCGCGCAAAGAAACACGGCATCAGCTCCAGTGTGGTCAGTCCGAAAGACTGGCCGGACAGGGAAGCGTTCAACGACGCCCTGTGCGAGGAGGTGAACCGGTACCGCCCCGGCCTCATTGTCCTGGCGGGATTCCTGGTAAAGATTCCACCGAGGATGGTGGCGGAGCACCGGCATGAAATCATCAATATACACCCGTCCCTGATTCCCTCTTTCTGCGGCGTGGGCTTCTACGGGCTCAGGGTTCATGAAAAAGCCCTGGAGAGAGGGGTAAAAGTCACCGGCGCCACCGTCCACTACGTGGACGAGGGAACGGATACCGGGCCTATCCTGCTGCAGAAGGCTGTGGAGGTCCTTCCGGGGGATACGCCGGAGATCCTTCAGAGGCGCGTGATGGAGCAGGCGGAATGGATCCTGCTGCCGAAGGCGATCGACATGATCGCGAACGGACTTGCATGATGACACCAGCATTAAGAGAGTGAGGATATCCTATGAAGGTATTGATTGTCGGCGGCGGCGGAAGAGAGCATGTCATCGCCTGGAAGGCCGCGAAGAGCCCCAGGGTTGAGAAAGTTTACTGTGCCCCGGGCAATGCGGGCATTGCCGAGGTTGCGGAATGCGTTCCCATCGGCGCGATGGAATTCATAAAGCTAGCCGATTTTGCGGAACAGCATGACATTGACCTGACAGTGGTAGGCATGGACGACCCCCTGGTGGGCGGCATCGTCGATGTCTTTGAGGCGCGCGGCCTCCGTGTGTTCGGGCCGAGGAAGAATGCGGCGATACTGGAAGGTTCGAAGGCATTTTCCAAGGACCTGATGAAAAAGTACAATATCCCCACAGCGGCCTATGAAACCTTTGATGACCCGGAGAAAGCCCTGGCCTATCTGGAAACGGCGAAGATGCCTATCGTCCTCAAGGCTTCCGGGCTGGCGCTGGGAAAGGGAGTGCTGATCTGCCAGAACCTGGAAGAGGCGAAAGCCGGCGTCCGCGAGATTATGATGGACAGGAAGTTTGGCGACGCCGGGAACCAGATGGTTGTGGAAGAGTTCATGACAGGACGCGAGGTCTCTGTCCTGAGCTTTGTCGACGGGAAGACGATCCGCATTATGAGCTCCGCCCAGGACCATAAAAGGGCAAAGGACGGAGACCAGGGACTGAATACAGGCGGCATGGGCAATTTCTCGCCGAGCCCGTTCTATACGCCGGAAGTGGATGAATTCTGCAGAAAGTACATTTACCAGGCCACCGTGGATGCCATGGCGGCGGAGGGAAGGCCGTTTAAGGGCGTCATCTTCTTCGGCCTGATGCTCACCGAAAACGGCCCCAGGGTCCTGGAATACAATGCGAGATTTGGCGACCCGGAGGCGCAGGTTGTGCTTCCGCGCATGAAGAACGATATTATCGATGTGTTTGAGGCGTGCATTGACGGAACCCTTGACCGCATCACCCTGGAGTTCTCCGATGAGGCCTGCGTCTGCGTCATCCTGGCTTCCGACGGGTATCCGGTAAAGTATGAGAAGGGTTTCCCGATCAGCGGGCTGGAGAAGTTCCGGGGACGTCAGGGGTATTATGTGTTCCATTCCGGCACAAAGTTTGACGGCGAAGGTAGAGTCGTGACTAACGGCGGCAGGGTCCTCGGCGTGACAGCCCTGGGAGACACCCTGAAGCAGGCCCGCGCCAACGCGTATGAGGCCACCGAATGGATAGATTTCGAAAACAAATATATGCGGCATGACATCGGGAAAGCCATCGATGAAGCATAATGACACAGAACTCTGCCGTCCCGTGGGTATCTCATTCAGGGCGGCAGTTTCTGACTGACGGAGTTGAGCTATGTGTAATGATCTTCTGACTGTCGGCCCGTTCACAATCCACGGGTAC
>ONXW01000151.1 GCA_900321915.1 uncultured Eubacteriales bacterium | reverse complement strand
GCCGTCCCGGATATAGTCCATCATCTTTTCGGGCTTCCCGTCCCGGAGGGCCGACACCGCTGCGTCCACCCGGCGGCACTCCTCAAAATAGTGCAGCGCCCGCATGAGGGCACGGTCGTTGGCCACTTTCTTCCGGACCGCGGGCAGTTTTTCCAGGAACTCTTCTTCCTTCACCTCGCAGAGGTTCTCAGCGCCCATGGCGCGGGCCACCGCCCGCATCTCGCCCGGGATGGAGGAATACTCTTCGCTCAGGTCCGAATGCCCCTTGCCCGTATTGACAATCAGCAAATCGCAGCCCAGCATGTCAAAGGAGAAATCCGTCTTCTCGTAAGACACCCCGTCATGGAAATCCAGGAGGATGGTCCCTCCGACGGCGCAGGCCATCTGGTCCATCAGGCCCGATGCCTTCTCCCAGTATACATTCTCGGCGTACTGTCCCATCCTGGCATAATCCGCGTAACTGATCTTTCCTTCATTATAAAAGTGATTCAGCACGGCGCAGACCATCATCTCAAAGGATGCGGAAGAGCTGACGCCGGCGGCCCGTATCACCTTTGTGGAGGCGTACGCCCGGAACCCGCCGGTCTTAAAGCCGTATTTCTTCGCCGCCGCCAGAATGCCCGCCACCAGGGAGACGCTCCCCTGGCAGGTGGGAACCTCATCCAGCCGGGCAAGGTCTATGATGATGGGCTTTTTGTAGCCCTCGCTGATGATGGTGATGCAGTTGTCATCCGTCTTCCCCGCGGCGCAGATGGTATCCAGGGTAATGCTGGCGGCGAGAATCCGCCCGCCGTTGTGGTCGGTGTGATTGCCGATGATCTCCGTCCGTCCGGGCGCGGAGAAATAGTTCTCCGGATCCTTCCCGAACTTCTCCCTGAAATTCTTCAGAAGGCCGGCAAATCTTACTCCTGCCTCCTCCGCCTCATTCCCGTATATTTCCCGCAGTCTCTCTGTCGTCAACATAATTTATCCCTCCGTCATCCGGTATCCGGAAGCCGTCACCACGGCGACCCTCGTACCCAGGTTATCCGTCACTTCGCACTCCGCAAAGCAGGTGTGCTTCCCGTCCTGTATGATTTTCGCTTCCGCATAGAGTATATCACCCTTCGCGGCTTTAAGAAAGCTGATCTGGGCGGAAAGGGTAAATGTCATCGGACGCTCCACGTTGGATGCCACGGCAAAGGCGAAATCCGCCATGGTGAAGTACACCGAACCCATCACCCGTCCGCCGGCATTCCGGTGCTTTTCCCCCAGGCGCAGGCAGACCTTCGCCCGGTTCACCTCCGCCTCCAGGATCTCGATGCCGGTGGCGTCGGTGGCGTAGCGGTCATTCTTAAAAAACTCTCTTGCGCTCTCTGTATCTGTTACGGCAGCCATCAGCCCCTCCTTTTAAAACGCTGTTTTCCTGTCCGTCCCATCATAGCAGACTCCGGAAACATTTTCCATCGACAGAATATCTTAATAATCTGTTCCTTGCCTTTCCCGGTTATCTGTGTTATTCTGCAACTGTATTAATACAATTAATACACTAAATACAGTGTGTGGCGATATCATCCAGAGGCTGATAAGGAGGTACGACGTGATTCTGATTGATTATCAGGACAGCCGCCCTATCTATGAACAGATAGTCGATAAATTCCGGGTTCTGATACTCCGGGAGGTGCTGCGCCCCGACGACCCCATGCCGTCGGTCCGCAAGCTTTCCATGGAGCTTTCAACCAACCCCAACACGGTGCAGCGGGCCTACGCGGAGCTGGAGCGCCAGGGCTTTATCTACACGGTAAAGGGACGGGGGAATTTTGTCCGCGGCGGGAGCTCCCTGAAGGAGGTGCGCTTCCGCGAGCTGCGGGGCGAGCTGGAGGGCGTACTGCGGAAAGCTGACGAGAGCGGCATTTCCCGGCGCGCGCTCCTGGAAGACCTGCTCCGGGAAGCGGAAAAAACAGAGAAAGACGAATAAGGAGCATCATTATGATTCAGATGGAACATCTCGGGAAATCCTTCGGCAGCATCCCTGCCGTCGATGATATTTCCATGGAAATCCGTGAAGGAGAAGTGTTCGGCCTCATCGGGACCAACGGGGCCGGAAAGTCCACCCTGCTCCGCATGATGTCGGGGGTTATCCGGCCGGATACCGGCACGGTCCTGGTGGACAGGCAGAAGGTTTATGACAACCCGGCGGCAAAGCAGAACCTGTTTTTTATCGCCGATGAGCCCTGGTTCTTCCCGAACAGCACGGCGGAGGACATGAAACAGTATTACCGGGGCGTTTACCGCTCCTTTGACACGGCCCGCTTTGACCACATGCTGGGCGATTTCGGCCTGGATCCGGCCCGGAGGATCAGCCATTACTCGAAGGGGATGAAGAAACAGCTCTCCATCCTCCTGGGCGTCTGCGCCTCCGTGCGCTACCTTCTCTGCGACGAGACCTTTGACGGGCTGGATCCCGTCATGCGGCAGGCCATGAAAACCCTGTTTGCCGGTGAGATGGCGGACCGCGGGCTCACCCCCGTCATCGCCTCCCACAACCTGCGGGAGCTGGAGGATATCTGCGACCACGTGGGCCTCCTGCACCGGGGCGGCGTCCTGCTCTCCCAGAATGTGGAGGACATGAAGCTGGGCATCCAGAAGGCGCAGTGCGTCTTCGCGGACGAGAGCGGCCTCTCCCTCGCTGAGAGCCGCCTGAAGATCCTGAGCACCCGCCAGACCGGACAGCTCTACACCTTCACGGTACGCGGCTCCCGGGAAGAAGTGACGGAGGCATTCAGGGATATCCGGACTGTATTTTTCGAGCTTCTTCCCCTCACGCTGGAAGAAGTATTCATCAGTGAAACGGAGGTTGTCGGTTATGACATTAAATCATTCATTCTCGGCTGATATCCCGAGCGGCCAGAGGGAACTCCTGAAGCGGCGCCTGTGGCCCTTCGCCCTGAGTCTCCTGCTGTTTTTCCTCTTCCATGT
>ONXW01000006.1 GCA_900321915.1 uncultured Eubacteriales bacterium | reverse complement strand
CCCTGCGATATCGGGCAGAAGATCAAGGTGGTATCCGGCGGCAGCATCCTGGCGGAGGGCATCGTCAAGGACATGACCATGCGCCACGTGGTCATTGACCAGTATGACGGGCAGAGCTGCATCGTGCCCAACAGCGTGATGGACAATTCCGTCATCATCAACACCAACTATGTGGAACAGGTAGGCAACTATATGGAATTTGAGGTGGCCTACGGGACGGATATCGAGAAGGCGAGGAAGGTCCTCGGGGAGATCCTCAAGGGCGAGCCCCTCCTGTTAAACCCCGAGGGGATCAATATTTTTGTCAACCGCCTGACGGCAAATGGCTTCGTCCTGAAGTTTACCTGCTGGACCAGGGACCTCAACGATTCCTTCCGCGCCTGCAGCAACATCCGGCAGGGCGTGCTGGAACGGTTCCCGGAAGAAGGCATCGATATTCCCTATAATGTTGTGGAGGTGAGGACCGGACAATGAAGAAACTGCCGAGGGATCCTGTGATGTGCCTTTCCGCGGTCAACGCGGCCCTGCGGGACAGTTCCGAAAGCCTGGACGAACTGTGTGCCGCCTGGGGGGAAGAGAAAGAAGAGCTTATCCGCCGGCTGGCGGAAGCGGGATTTGAGTTTGAAGAAGAGAGACGCCGGTTCCGGTAAAGCGGATGTCCGGCGGAATAAAGGCCAGATAAAAGAGATGCGGTGAAAACACGGCTGCCCGTGAGAGGCAGGTGTTTCACCGCATCTGTTTTTATACTGCATCAGAAAGAAACAGTTTCTTTCCGGCCGGATCAGAACTTATTTACGCCCCGCGCGTCTTCCGCGGCGGCCTTTACCTCCTCAAGGGAGGCCTCTCCGGCGGCTTCCACCATGGCGGCGACGGTTCCTTCGGCGAAGGGGCAGTCCACCATGATAATCTGCGGATCACCGATGTCTTCGAGAACCATCTCAGTGGTCATGCAGGAGCTTCCCATGTCCGGGATGATAAGGACGCCCTCAGGGGAGCGCTCGCGAATACGGCCGATGGCGGAGGCGATGCGCTCATAGTCGGTGCCGACGCTTCCGTCAGGAAGCCCGCCCGCAGCTTCCACCGGAACATCCGGCGCCATCATATGTCCGAGCTCGGCGGCGCCTTCCGCGAGAAGCCTGCTGTGAGAAACAATAACAAATCCTACCATAATCAATACCCCGCAGCGATGGCCTGGAGCAGGACCGTGAAGCTGGTAGCGCCGGGATCCTGGTGGCCGATGGACCGCTCGCCAAGGTAGCTGGCGCGTCCCTTGGTCGCGATGATGGTTTTGGTATATTCTACGCCCTCTTCCGCAGCTTTCACGCCCGCGGCGAGAACGGCAGGAGTGTCTTTCCCTTCCGCAGCTGCGGCTTTCATGGCTTCCTCGGCGGGAATCATGGCATCCAGCATGGTTTTCTCTCCGCGCACTGCCTTGCCTCGCATCTGGACGCCGGCGATGGCCTCATCCATCATGACCAGGAAATCTTCCATACCTATCTCATTCTTGCCCGCTGCCTTGGCGCCGGCCTTCATGAAGGCTGTGCCATAGAGGGGGCCTGAAGAACCGCCGACGGTGGAGACCAGGTCCATGCCTACTTTCTTCAGGATGGCGCCGATGTCTTTTCCTGCGAGTCCCGGAAGGTCTTCCCCGACCTTCTTGAATCCGCGGGCCATATTGATGCCGTGGTCATTGTCACCGATTGCCGCGTCCAGGTCGGTCAGGAACTGGGCATTCTCTTCGATAGCTGCTTCCATTGCGGAGAGCAGTTCCAGTACTTTTGCGCTGTCTGTCATAGTAAAGCCTCCAGGATCAGATCTCTTTCAGGGCCGGGGTGTCGGCCGGTGCATCCAGCAGTTCTTTCAGTTCGTCGTCAAGACGGAGCAGGGAGATGGAGAAGCCTTCCATTTCCAGGGATGTCATGAATTCGCCTACCAGGGTCTTGTAAACCTTGATGCCCTTTTCCGTAAGAACATCATTAACCCGGTTGTTGGCGATAAGCAGCTCCATCAGAGGAGTAGCGCCGCAGCCGTTGATCATGACAGCCACTTCTTTTCCGGAAAAATCAATGTCAGCAAGGATCTTGTCCAGCATCATGTCTACGATCTCATCCGCGGGGCGAAGGGCTTCTCTGTGAGTTCCGGGCTCACCGTGGATTCCGATGCCGATTTCCATCTCATCTTCTCCGAGCTCAAATCCGGGCTTTCCTGCAGCGGGAACGGTGCAGGGACGGATTGCCATACTCATGGAGCGGACATTGTCGATGACCTTCTGGGCAACAGCCTTGACTTCTTCGAGGGATGCGCCGGTTTCAGCCTTGGCGCCGGTGATCTTGTGAACAAAAACAGTTCCGGCAACGCCGCGGCGGCCGACCGTGTACAGGGAACCGTCCACGGCAACGTCATCATTCACAATAACTTCGTCTACGGTGATGCCTTCGTCGCGCGCCATATCTGCAGCCATCTCAAAGTTCATCACATCGCCGGTGTAATTCTTCACGATCATCAGTACACCTTTGTCTGTTGCGACAGCCTTGATGGCTTCATAGACCTGGTCCGGGGTCGGGGAGGTGAAGACAGCGCCCGGAACGGCAGCATCCAGCATACCTTTGCCGATGTAGCCTGCGTGAGCCGGTTCATGGCCGCTTCCGCCGCCGGAAACAAGGGCAACCTTGCCTTCCTTCTTCTCGGCGCGCGCCAGGACATTGGAGCCTTCCACCCGTTTCAGATAACCGGGATACGCCTTGCGGAGGCCTTCGATCATCTGCTCTTCAACCAGTTCGACGGAATTGATGATTTTTTTCATGACAAGCTTCCTTTCTGCGAAATATTTCGCATATATAGTGATATTGCACATGATAATGGCGCAGGGCGCGCCAAATTTTATATATATTTTACCCTGTTTAGCACGTATCGTCAATGGATAGCGGAAAAAGGAGCGCATAAAAAAACAGCCGCGTCACCCGGGGAAACGCGGCTGTCATTCTGCGGATTCAGAACCGGAATACGACGCCTGCCACAGCGGACAGGGCCAGAAAAGTAATGGGGTGCCATTTGAGCTTCCGCAGTCCGAAGAAAAGGAGGACGGCCAGAATGATGGCCTT
>ONXW01000113.1 GCA_900321915.1 uncultured Eubacteriales bacterium | reverse complement strand
TGCGCAGAACGCGGCAAAACGCGGCACTATATGCCCTTAGAGGAAGGAAAAATGTTATGATCCGCATACTTTTTATCTGCCACGGCAATATCTGCCGCAGCGCAGCGGCCCACATGATTCTGCAGAAGATGGTCCTGGACGCGGGACTTTCAGACATGTTTTATATAGATTCTGCCGCCACCTCAACGGAGGAGATCGGCAGCACTGTCTATCCGCCCATGAAGAGGGTGCTTCAGTCCATGAATATCCCAATCCTGGGTCATCGCGCAAGACAGGTAAAAAGCCGGGAATACGTCGACTGGGACTATATCATAGGAATGGATAACGCAAATATGCGGAACCTTAACCGGATCTTCGGCGGCGACCCGGATCACCGGCTCAGCATGCTCATGTCCTGGACCGGCGAAGACGGCAGAGAAGTGGAGGACCCCTGGTATACGGGAAGGCACGACGCTGTCGCGAAGCAGATTGAGCGCGGCTGCCGGGCGATACTGGATAAGCTCGCCTGAAAATGCAAAAAATAAACATCATCCGGGAGGAGCAATATGTTCAAAACCTGTTGTCTCAAAGGGAGTCCGCGTTATAATGGAAATACCGGGGCTCTTACGGATATTGTCCTCGGGCAGCTGGAGAAGGCCGGCTCGCCTGTCCGTTCTTTCAGCCTGTACGATATGGAGCTGGAACCCTGCGTTGCCTGCAGAAAGTGCCAGATGGACTGGAATACCGTGACCTGTTCCATAAAGGATGACATGCATGAAATATTTGAGGCCGTGATGGAATCCGACCTGATTCTTCTGTCGACGCCTGTCTACTCCTGGTACTGCACCCCGCCGATGAAGACTGCCCTGGATCGGCTGGTCTATGCCATGAATATGTATTACGGGGAAAAGCGAGGGCCCTCCCTCTGGAGCGGGAAAAGCGCCGCCCTGATTGTCACCTGCGGATATCCTGTGGAGCGCGGCGCGGACCTCCTGGAGGAGGGAATACGGCGGTACTGCCGGCATTCCCGGCTGAACTATGAAGGGATGCTGTGCGAGAGGCACATGGGGTATCAGGTGCCGTTTATGGACGAAGAGAAGAGACAGCATGCGGAGGCATTTGCCAGGCAGCTCATTGAGCGCCTGCAGGGTACAGGAGGGGAATGATCCCCGTCCGGGGAGGCAATATGGCTGTTCTCGATGAAGATTTGGTGTATGAGATACTCTCTGTGGTGGAAGAGATCCCGGAAGGCCGGGTCTCCACCTACGGACAGATAGCAAAGCTCATCGGAAGGGAAAAGAATTCCCGGCTGGTCGGGAAAGTCCTTTCCAGGGCTGATTATTACGGAACCTATCCCTGCCACCGTGTGGTGAACCACGCCGGGAGGACCGCGCCCGGGTTTTATGATCAGCGGATGCGGCTGGAAGAGGAGGGAGTAGAGTTCCTGGAAAATGGCTGCGTCGACATGAAGCGGTATCTGTGGGACGGCTCGTGAGCCGGTATCATGAGGAGACAGCAGCGGAAGGAAAACGCTTTTTGCGCCTGCGGAAGATCCGGCACAGACCTGAAATTACGCTTCGCAGGCAGCTGGTCTGTGTACGATCCGGTACATTCCCACCGGGAATTTAATGATTTTTCCTTCCGTCTGTCATAGACTGCCCGGCAGCCCGTCGCTTAAATGCAGCGGGCTCCGGGCTGTTTTTTACATAGTGCTGCGCCTGGCATGCGCCGGAAAGAGTATATTATGGGACTTTTGGAAAAACTCGGGGAAGAGAAAGCCTGGGAGCGTTTCTACAGGTATAAGTCGGAAAACTTTGCCGACGGCCGTTTCCTCGAAGGACTCAGGGATTTCATTGACCGGAAGGCGTATCTTCCTGTATTCCGGGCTATTCAGGCGGGGGAGGAGGCGCCTCTCCCTGCGCGGAGCGTCATCAACAAGATAAGCACCGGGAAGCGCCGGATTGTCTACACTTATCCGGAACCCTGGAATATGGTGCTGAAGCTCCTGACATGGCTCCTCGGCCGCAGGTATGACCATCTCTGCGCGGACAATCTCTGGTCGTTCCGCCCCGGCAGGGGGGCGAAGGATGCCATCCGGAGGCTTTCCGGAACGCCGGGGATCTGCGGGATGTACGGGTACAAGGCGGATATCAGCGATTACTTCAACTCGGTAGACGTGGACCTGCTCCTGCCGATGCTGGAAAATGCGCTTGCCGGCGACCCGGACCTCTTGAGGTTCCTCTCCGCGCTCCTCAAGGAGGACCGTGTCCTGGATAAGGGCGCAGTCAGGACAGAGAAAAAGGGGATCATGGCGGGGACGCCCCTGGCGTCCTTTTACGCCAATCTGTATCTGGGTGAAATGGACCGCCATTTTGAAGAAAAGAGGGTTATCTATGCCAGGTATTCCGATGACCTTATCCTCTTTTCCCCCGGTTTGGAGGAACTGGAAGAGCATGTCCTTTATATAAAAGAATTCCTTGATGAGCATCACCTGATGGTAAACCGCGATAAGGAATACCGGTTCCTGCCGGGAGAAAAGTGGGAATTCCTCGGCTTTTCCTTCCGGGACGGCACAATCGATATCTCTGAGGTCTCCCGGAAAAAGCTGGCCGCAAAAATGCGCAGGAAGACCAGGGCGCTGCGGCGCTGGCAGATGCGGAAGGGGCTCTCCGGGGAAAAGGCCGCAAAGGCATTTATCAGGGCATTCAACAGAAAGCTTTTCGAGAGCGCAGGCGACCATGATCTTACCTGGACCAGATGGTATTATCCTGTTATCAACACCGCGGATTCCCTCCGTGTAATAGACCATTACGCACAGGACTGTATCCGGTACCTGGCGGGAGGAACCCGGACCAAGGCGAGATTTTTCGTGAGATACGAAACGCTGAAGGAACTGGGATACCGGAGTCTTGTACACGAGTTTTTTGCGAAAGACCAGACGGTGGAAAACAGCGCCCAATTATGATATCTTTTAGGTAGAAAAACAGACAGGCCGTTTTGCTTTTTTGGGAGAGGAGAAACAGAATGAAACTGACCGTTGCTTTATCTGTCGCTGCAGTTGTCCTGGCAATGATGGCCGGATGTGTGAGAAATACCCACGCGGAGACAGAAGCCTCTTCTGCGGAAACTGCAGCCGGAACAGGAACTTCTTCCGGGAGTGCAGCGGGGGGAAGGACAGAGCTGCCGGATGGCGTTACCCTTGACGGCCTTAAGTATTCCCGCTGGGGGATGCGGATGAATCAGAATTACAGTATCCGCAGGACAGCTGAGGGATATGAGTGCGCGATCACCCGGAGCGAGGTCTACTGGCCGGAGATTGACGGAGAAGAAACCGCAGAATACTATGACTATGACCCGGAGACAGGATATGGTTATGACCATTCCAGCTCCCTGGGCGACCCGTTTAACCCGTCGGAGAAATTTTCCAGGGTCACAGTGCAGAAAAATGAGATGGATGAGCTGTGCGATGCCCTGGTGGAAGCGGGAGTCCTCGCCTGGGACGGGTATGACGGGAAGTGGACGCCCCCGGTCGGGATGGAAGTGACCGACACCGGGGAGACCTTTGACCTGCTCCTTCTGTTCTCAGACGGGCAGGTGCTGCACGCCCACGGGGTGGACACGGAGCCTGACAATTTCAATGAGGTCTGGTCCGTCATCAGCGATTTCTTTGAGGAGCACCAGGATTATTCCCGCTATTATCCCACGGATTTCCCGGACGAACCCATAGAGAGCCTGACCGTAAAATTCTACAATCCCTACCGCCACATGCATACCCCGGTGTGGCTCATTGAGCTTCACAAAAGCTGGGAAAACCAGTGGACGATAACGATGAATGACCCGCAGGGGGAGTTTCTTCCTGCCGGGACAGATATTTCAGAGTATGACAGGCTGGGGGAAAGCGCGGAGCTGCCCATCGACCGCTTTTACGGCATCCTGAAGAAATACAGCCTGGGAGAGTACAACCAGGAGGATACGCATGATCCGGAAAAGGAGGAACACTGGAACGTTATCATCAACTATGAGAACGGGCAGAGGTTCGACTGCGACACTAACCTTCAGCCGGAGGGCTATGAAGACTTCCGCAGGGAAATGATTCAGGCCATCATTGATACCTATGAAACGTACAAAGGGCCCATCAGGTAATCTGATCGATATTGAAACAGCAGGCACGGGTAAAATATGGTATAATCACTATCGTGTATACAGACTTTAATACAGGGGATATCAGGAATGAGAAAAAAGGGAAAGAAGCTTGCCGCGTTAACCGCGGCAGCATTTGCGGCAGCCCTGCTTTCATCCCAGGCAGCGCTCGGCGCCGGATGGCACCGTGAGGCCGGCGGATGGCGCTATCAGCAGGAAAACGGTATGGATTCCGCCTCCGGGTGGGAGAAAATCGACGGAAAATGGTACTATTTTGACGAAAAAGGGTGGATGGCCCACGATAAAACCATCGATCCGGGGTATTATGTGGGGAGTGACGGCGCATGGGTCCCCGAGAGGGATTCCCTGGCATATAACCACAACGTGCACGCCCGCTATGAGACGCCGTGCGTAAGCATTCATTTTGAGACGGCGGAGGATTACGGGACATTCTGGCAGACCATCGCCACCCTTTACTGCTGGTACGATAAAAACGGCCCCATTGCGGAAGCCCCGCAGTACGACATCCGTCTGCGTGTGCGGAAGGACGCTGTGATTAAGGGATACCCCTCCGCGGATGAGTTTTTCTCATCCTGGAAGAACGGCACGGCGGATCCCGCGGCCATGGGCCGGTACCTGACGGGAATCCGTCAGGACGTTAACGGTTATGTCACGGAAGCGGATACCACCGCATGCCGGTAGAAAACAAAATACAGCGGAGGAAATGATATATGAAAAGCAGAATCGACAGGGTACTCGACAATATGAAGGCACAGGGGCTGACCCAGATGATTGTGAGCGACCCGAAAAGCATCTGGTACCTGACCGGCGTTGGATTCGAGCCCTATGAAAGGCTTTTTGCCCTGCTCCTGAAGACGGACGGGCACCACGTATTTTTCCTGAACAACCTGTTTACGGTTCCCGAGACGCCGTTTGAGGAAGTCTGGTTCAGCGATACGGACGATTACATGCAAATGGTGGCGCAGAAGGTGGATCCTGATGCCCCCATGGGCATCGATAAGGAGTGGACCGCCCGCTTCCTGATCCCCCTCATGGAGCACTGCCCCGGCATGCGTCCCGTGCTCGCGTCGGACTGTGTGGATGACTGCCGCGCCGTCAAGGATGAAGTGGAACAGGAGCTGATGAGAAACGCTTCCCGCATCAACGATGAAGTCATCACCCTCGCCTCGGAATATGTCAAAGAGGGCATGACGGAGATCCAGGTGGCGGAATTCATCGACGCGGAGTACAAGAAGAAGGGGGCGAGCCGCCCCAGCTTCACGACGATTGTCTGCTTCGGGGCCAATGCCGCGGATCCCCATCATGAGCCGGACGACACGGTCCTTAAGGCGGGAGAAGGCGTACTCATCGATATGGGCTGCGTCAAAGACGGTTACTGCTCCGATATGACAAGGACATTTATCTGCGGGGAGCCCTCCCCGGAATTCGTGAAGGTCCACAACCTGGTCCGGGAGGCAAATGAGAAGGCGGAGAGCATCATCCGTCCCGGGGTGCGGTTCTGTGATATTGATGCCGCCGCGAGAGACCACATTGCGGCAGCCGGTTACGGGGAATACTTTAACCACCGGCTCGGTCATTTTATAGGGCAGACCGACCATGAGAAGGGCGATGTCAGCAGCGCCAACGAGGCGGTGGCAAAGCCCGGGATGATCTTCTCCATAGAGCCCGGCGTCTACCTTCCCGGCAAACTCGGCGTCCGTGTTGAGGATCTGGTGATGGTTACCGAAGACGGCTGCGAGATCCTGAACCATGTTGACAAGCACCTGAAGACGGTCGGCTGATGCCCATGGAAGAGAAAGAGCATAAGCGCAGGGTACGATATAAGGGAAAGTACCCCCGCAGATTTGAAGAAAAATACAAGGAACTGGATCCGGACAGATACCGGGAGGATGTGGAGAAGATCCGGGAAAAGGGGAAGACGCCCGCCGGAACCCATATCCCCATCATGGTTTCTGAGATCCTGGAAGTCCTTAACATTTCCCCGGGTGAAACCGGGTATGACGCGACGCTGGGATACGGTGGGCATACGACAGAAATGCTGCGCTGCCTGAAGGGGGAAGGACATATCTACGCCACGGATGTTGACCCCATCGAATCGGCAAAAACAGAGAAGCGTCTCTCGGAGGCGGG
>ONXW01000422.1 GCA_900321915.1 uncultured Eubacteriales bacterium | reverse complement strand
CGGCCTCCGCCTGTCTTATCTGATCGGCAACAAGGAGATCATAGATGCCTTGAAGCTTCTTCGAAGCCAGTATGATTTCGGGATTCCCTATCCCGCCCAGAAGGCTGCCGTGGCTGCCCTGACCGGCCCCCTGGATGAAATCCGGGCCCAGTGTCAGGAATACCAGCGCCGCAGGGATGCCCTGTGCGGCGGTTTAAGGAAAGCCGGCTGGGATGTCCCGGATTCTGACGGCACCATGTTTGTCTGGCTGCCGGTTCCGGACGGCTATACTTCTGTATCCTTCATAGAAGAGCTTATGGATAAAACAGGGATCATCGGCACACCGGGTACAGCTTTCGGCCCGAGAGGGGAAGGTTATATCCGATTCGCCCTGGTAAGGCCGGCAGAAGAGATGGCAGAGATTGCAGCGAGAATCGGAGAGATTCTCTGATTATAGAAAGGGGAACAGCATGCATAAAGAGTTTTTGATGGGAAATGAAGCCATCGCGCTGGGAGCACTTGCTGCCGGAGTGAATCTGGCAGCCGGATATCCGGGGACTCCCTCCACGGAGGTACTGGAGACTGTGGCTAAGAGAAATCCCGGTAATGTATACGTAGAGTGGTCGATCAATGAAAAGGCTGCCATGGAGGTGGCAGCAGGCGCGGCCTACAGCGGAGCCAGAGTTCTGGTGACCATGAAACAGGTAGGCCTGAATGTGGCTGCCGATCCCCTGATGAGCCTGGAATACATCGGCGTCGAAGGCGGGATGGTCATCCTCGTGGCTGATGACCCCGGACCGATCTCCTCCCAGACCGAGCAGGACACCCGAACCTTCGGAGCCTATTCTAAGGTCCCGGTTTTCGACCCCTGTTCCGTGGAGGAGGCCTACACCATGATCGGAGAGGCTTTTGATTTTTCAGAGAAATACAAGACACCTGTCTTTTTCCGTCCCACCACCAGGATCGATCACGGCTATGCCTCTGTTGATGTCCACGATCCGGAAGAGTACCGGACTCATCACGTGAAGGGTTTTGAAAAGGACCCCTCCAGATGGGTCATCTTTCCCAGACTCTCCGTGAAAAACCATGCGCTGATCGAGAAAAGAAACGCAGAACTTTCAGACACCTTTTCCGACTACGATAGGAACTGCATTCTGCCGGAGAAAGACGGCAGCCTGCGGAAAGGGATCGCCACCCAGGGGATCAGCTTCATGTATACGCAGGACAGTCCCGGCATCGAAAAGACCAGAATCTTCAGAGTGGCAACCCCCTTCCCCTTCCCGGAGAAGCTTGCCCTGACCTTCCTGGAAGGCCTTGATGAAGTTCTCTGCATTGAAGAGCTTGACCCTGTCATCGAGCGGGCTCTGACCTACGTCTGCGGCAAGTACAGGCTCCCGGTGAAGATTCTGGGTAAGCTGACAGGCCACCTCCCTCCATCCGGCGAGAACAGCAGGGAGATCACAGCCGCCGCCATCAGTCATTTTACCGGCTTTGAGACTAAGGAAAGGGTCCTTCCCGCTCCCCCGCCCCTGCCGGTCCGTCCGCCGGTGCTCTGCGCCGGCTGTCCCCACCGGGCTTCCTTCTATGCTGTCAAACAGGCCATGAAAGGCCGGAAGACGATCTTCTGCGGGGATATCGGCTGCTATACGCTGGGCAACGCCATGCCGCTGGACATGGTGGATACCTGCCTGTGTATGGGCGCGGGCCTCGGCATCGCCCAGGGCATCAACCACCTGGAAAAAGACCGCTCCTGCTTTGCCTTTGTGGGAGATTCCACCTTCTTTGCCTCCGCCCTTCCCGGCGTGGTGAACGCCGTATACAACCAGGCGGAATTCACGCTGGTCGTCCTGGATAATTCCACCACCGCCATGACCGGCCATCAGCCGCACCCGGGCACCGGGCGCACCATGATGGGCGAGGTTGTCGAGAAAGTCAGCATTGAAAATGTACTCCGCGGAATCGGCGTCACCGCGGTGGAAACCGTGGATCCGCTGGATTATAAGCTTGCCGTGGAAACCGTACGGAAAACGGCGGACCTTCCCGGCGTCAAGGCCATCATCTTCCGTTCCCCGTGCGTCGCGCTGTTCCGTTCCTCCGCGCATGCGGCCGTTGACCCGTCCGTATGTATCGGCTGCAGAAAGTGCATCCGCGAAAT
>ONXW01000255.1 GCA_900321915.1 uncultured Eubacteriales bacterium | reverse complement strand
TCTTCATTCCCCACGGTCTTTCTCTGTTGATTCTACCACAAACAGGCCCTGAAACGAACAGTATTTTTTCATCCCCGCTTTTACAGCACCCGATATCTCACAGCTCCTCCGGATAGGCCAGCCCCCATGCCTTCCGGGCCCTCGTCATCAGTTCCATGACATCCAGCGTATAGTCCAGATGCAGACGGTTTTCCCCGCTCCTGACCGCGGATTCAAAATCCTCCAGTTCATATTTCAGGGCATCCGCGTATTCCCCGGCGCGCAGTGTCTTCACTTCCCCGCTCACGGCGTCGGTGATCCTCGCTTCCTGGGCGCGCGGAAATTCCATGATCTCGATATATCCTTTTTCGCAGGAGATCATTGCCCTCTTGGGCTGTTTGGAGTGAAGGGACAATGCCGCCGCTGCCATCTGCCCTTCCCCGTTGGAAAGAAGCATCGTCGCCTGTTCGTCCACCCCGGTCGGCGCAAGCCGGACATCCGTCACCATCCGTTCCGGGTCGGGCTCCATAAACCAGCGGATCAGCGAGAGCGCGTAGACGCCGATATCCAGCATGGCGCCCCCTGCCAGGTTCCTGTTGAAAAAGCGGTTTTTCATGTCATATTCTTTAAAGCTGCCGAAATTCACTGTGATCATATTTACCCTGCCGAGCCCCCCGGAACCTGTGAGCTCCTTCAGCTTTCCGTACAGCGGCATGTGATAGATTGTCATGGCCTCGCCGATAATGACGTGATGCTTTTTTGCAAGGTCCACCGCTTCTTTCAGTTCGGAGGTGTTCAGCGTTATGGATTTCTCCACAAGAACGTGCTTTCCGCCCCTGATTGCTTTCCGCATGAATTCTATATGCGTATTATGCGGGGTGGTGATGTAGACGGCATCCACCTCCGGATCCGCAAACATTTCATTGAAATCGCCGTAGACCTTCTCCACGCCGTATTCTTCGGCGAAAGCTACCGCTTTGGCATGTGTCCTGTTTCCCACGGCATACAGCTTTTTCCCGGATTTCCGGAGAGCCTGCGCCATTTCCCGGGCAATCACGCCCGTACCGAGGACAGCCCACCGGAGGCCGTTTTTCTTCCATTCACTCATCGCGTCTCACTTTCCCGCCTGTATTCAAAGGTCAGTTTGTCGTAAATCCTGTCTCCGGCCGCAATGCCGTTCTTCTCTGTGTTTACCAGCTTCATGCCCGCCTTTTCAAGAACCCTCTCTGACCCGGCATTCTCCGGAGCGCACCAGGCCCTCACGCAGGAGATCCCCTCGTTTTCCGTCAGGTATTCCAGGACCTTTCGCAATGCTTCGGTCGCATAGCCGCGTCCCCAGCAGGCCCGGTCAATGCTGTAACCGACTTTGATCCCGCCATCCCTGTAATCGTATGCGCCGATCGTCCCGACCAGACTGTCCTCCCGGTCGATGGCCCAGCTGTAAAAATGGTCATCCCTGTATGCCTCGATGAACCCGCGCACCGTCTCCTTCGCCATCTCCGGCGTCGCGTAAGGGTTCCATCCGGAATATTCATACATGACAGGGTCCCTGCCGAAAAACTTATACAGTTCTTCCGCGTCTTCCGGCCGGAACCTCCGCAGGACCAGCCGGTCCGTCCATAATTCCGCAGTTCCTTTGTTCATCGTTCTCTCCTTCCCGGATTATTCATCGTCTTCCGGAGTCAGTTCCAGTTCTTTTCCGCAGTAAGCGCACTCGAAGTCCCATATCCTGTTTTTTCCGCCGCAATACGGGCAGATCCTGGATTCCGCAGTGGTCTCGGGCAGCTTCGCCCCGCACTCCGGGCAATAGTCCAGATCCGCGGGAGCAGCTTCAAAGCAGGACGGGCAGATTTTGTAAGAACGGAGTTCTTTTTCCATAATCTGGTCGATCATGGAGTCCCATTCCCGCATCATCGCTTCCTTGTCCTCCTTCGGAACTGGACGCACTCCGGTTTTGCCGTACAGTTCTTCCTCCAGGCCGTTTGTGATTCCGTCCTCGGCCTCATCAATGATTCCTCTCACCGCTTTCATCGCGGGATTGTTATTCACGAAATTCTCGTAGGTCTCATCCATCTTTTTATCAAACGCGTTCTTTTTAAACATCTTATCAAATATACTCATTCTGTCCACCTTATGAAAACCCTGCTCCGCAAAAGCAGTCTTCAAGCTATTACTTAATCAGCATACCACAAGGCTGTGGCCGATTACTACTGTCAAAAACGCAAAAACCCGTCCCCGGAAAATGAAAACACAGCTTTCAAAACCCTTGTATTCCTTTTCATTTCGGAGTACGGTTAAAGTGCCTGCGCAAAGCAGGGCCAGGGAACCCCGACACACCGGTATAAAGATGGTTTTTGAAGATGAAAGAACGAAAATTATGTTTCTGCTGTCTCCTGACAGCAATCCTCGCCCTGGGCGCTCTCTTTTTGTCCTCGTGCGGGGAGTCCGGGAATCAAAAGTCCGTATCCTACTCCAGTCTCTCGGAGCTGGAACATAAGCGGATCGGTATGTCGACAGGCAGCGTTCAGGCGCTGCAGGCGGCGGAGCGTTTCCCCGAAGCGGAGCATTATTATTTTTCCTCCGCCGCGGATATG
>ONXW01000080.1 GCA_900321915.1 uncultured Eubacteriales bacterium | reverse complement strand
CGGTTCGTTTCCGGGTTTTTCCGCAGATACCCGTCCAGGCGCCTGCCCTTCTCCATCCTGCCGCGGACGATGGTGTGATAGAACTTTCCTACGCTCCTTAAGCGGATAAGCTCCGACATTACCTGCAGCCCGGCAAGGGATTTGCCCGCGATGACAATCCCGCTGGTATTCCTGTCCAGCCGGTTGCACACGGAGGGGCGGAAGGCCCGGAGGTCTTCCTTTTTCAGCTGTCCGCTCTCCGTCAGGTAGGAAAGGAGCATCTCATTCAGGGAGATATCCGCCGGTCCGGATTTCTGTGAGAGAAGCCCGGCCGGTTTGTTAAACAGGATGATATCCGGATCCTCATAGATGATTTCCGGGATATCCCCGGTTCCGCCTGCAGACGGCGGCCCCGGCAGGATCTTTTCCCCGGAGAACTTTTCTATGGTCTCGTCAGAGAGGAATAACCTGATTTCATCGCCGGCCTCGAGGATTTCGGAACCCTCGCACTTTTTCCCGTTCCTTGTTATGTTTTTCTTGCGCAGCATGCGGTAGATAAAGCCCTTCCGGGCGTTTGCGAGATACTTTGCAAGGAATTTATCCATCCGCTGGCCGGCCTCATTGGAACCGATAACAATATTCTGCATCCGGACCTCACATGGACAGTTTTTTCAGGGTTTCCACCGTATATTCCATAGAACCGTCATCTTCATACTGGGAGATGGGTTTCAGGCTTTCCAGCCGCTTTTCAAAGGTTTTCCAGTCGGAAATAATATGCATGTTCGGATCCAGGCGCATCGATTCCAGCGCGCGGTTCAGCTCCTGTTCGGAAGACCTGATATCCGCCTTCGGGTTCAGGTTGTATCCGTAGATACCGGCCGGATGGACCACAATCGCGTCCATGGGCAGCACCGACGTGGTCGTTGTGAGGATCAGGTCATAGAGCACGATCGCCTTCTCCTCATACGGCTTCATCTTTTCGAGAAATGACCTGTCCGGCGTCCTGTATTTCCATACTGCAGCCAGCGGCGTCGCCAGATTAGCCAGGGGGATGGCAATCAGCACCGCGGAAATAATGCTGAGAATATTCAGCGTGCGGTTTTCAGTTGTAAAACGGATAACCATGAGGAACCCGATGGCCAGCGCCATTATCCCGATCCAAATCATCCGGTTCCGTTTAAAATAATTCCGGTATCCATAGACACCCTTCTCTGTTTTCATCCCTGTCGTCCTTTCCCGTCGCTTATATTATCTGAACAGGTCCCTGAAATCACTGACATGATAGTCCGAAATTGACAGCATTTCCTTCCAGTAAGATTCCGCAGAGGGATCCTTCACGGCGCACACCTTCATCCCTGCAGCCTTGCCGGCGGCGGCCCCTGCCGGGACATCCTCAAAGACGAGGCATTCCTCCGGCGTAAGATCCAGGAGGCTTGCGGCGCGCAGGTAGATATCCGGCGCAGGTTTCCCGGAAGCAACCTCACAGCCTGTCACCAGGACATGGATATAGCGGCCAAGCCCCAGGCTTCGGTACAGCCCGTCAACGATATCCCTTCCGTTGCTCGTGGCAATTCCCGTGCGGAACCCGTTGTCAACGGCGTAGCGCAGCAGTTTTTCCGCCCCGGGCTTAAATGGAACTTCGTGCCGGTATTTGTCGATGCTCATGGCAGTCCATGCGTTCTTGATTTCCTCTGTTGTCAGCTTCAGCCGGAAACGGCTTTTAAAGTATTCCGCCGTCTCGGAGAAACTCATGCCCTGTATGCAGTGCTGCAGATCCGCGGGCATGGGGATGCCGAACCTGTCGAGAAACTCGATGTCTATCTGTTTCCACATCCACATGGAATCTACCAGGGTCCCGTCAAGGTCAAACAGGAGTCCTTTTATTCCCTCAAGCATTGCAGTCCTGGTTCCTTTCCCGAAACTGTTATAGGCTGCCGCAAACATACCGTTGCGGCAGCCTCAGAAAAAACGATGTAAATTTTGGGCAGATTAGTCTTCTGCGGGTTCTTCTTCCTCTTCTGCGGGCTCTTCCGCCTGTACGACGATGCTGCCGGAAAGCTCCTGTCTGTTCGCGGAGACGATCTCATAGCTGGACTGCATGGAACTGCGGAAGGAGTCGAACCGTCCCTGGGCATCGTCCAGTGTGTGGCGCACGATGGTCTGCAGGCTGGCAAGCATGTCATCGGTATACTTGATAGAACTCTGACGGATGCCGTTGGCCTCATTCACGGCGTTGTCCACAATCTGCTGTGCCTGCGCATTGGCCTGCTCAATGACCTGATTCGCCTGCTCATAGGCGCGCTGCATGATCTCATGCTCGTTGACCATCTCATTGGTCTGCTCCTCCGCCTGGGCAATCATGGTATCTACCTGGCTGTGGGCCTCTTTCATCGTCTTGTCAGCTTCCGCGTGCGCTTCCGCCAGAATGGCGTCCTGGTTGCTGATAATCTTCTGGTACTGCTTGACTTCCTCCGGAATTCGCATCCGGAGCTCTACCAGAAGCTCCTCAATTTCTTCTTTATTGACAATAATCCGGGAATTGGAAAACGGCTGCGGCTTGCAGCTGGCAATATAATCCTCAATTTCGGTAATGATCTGTTCAATCTTACTGCTCATAAAACCTATCTCCTCTTATCAGCGAGTTTCTCCTGGACCAGCTCGGCGATTCTTGCATTCACGAATTCCGAAATGTCCCCTCCGTAACGGGCAACTTCTTTTACCATACTTGAACTCAGGTACGCATATTTCAGATTAGTCGTAAGAAACAGGGTGTCAACATCAGGTGCAATTACGCGGTTCATCTGCGCCATCTGCAGCTCGTACTCAAAATCCGTCACAGCGCGGAGTCCGCGGACGATAGCGTCCGCCCCCTGCTGTTTGGCGAAATCCACCAGAAGTCCGTCAAAGGCCATAACCTCGACATTGGAAAGATCCTTTGTCACATACCGCAGCATGCTGACGCGCTCCTCCACGGTGAACAGCGGTGTCTTGGCACTGTTGCAGAGCACTCCGACAATCACGCGGTCGAAAATTCTTGAAGAACGCTCAATAATATCGTAATGTCCGAGCGTTACCGGGTCAAAGCTTCCGGGATAAATAGCCGTATTCATTCCTGTCCTCCAGAACCATAAGCCAGAAATTCATGCCGGCTGGTTTTGTAAACTTTTTCCTTCACTAACCGGTATCCCAGGTCAGCAATGTAATCAAACTCCGTTTCTCTGGCCGCCTCGACAATAATCACCGTATCCCGGTGAATGATCGGTGAACCGGCAAGGCGCTCCAGTACAGACCGCTCCAAATCCTTTCGGAAAGGGGGATCCAGGTAGACAAAGTCAAAGACCCTGTGCTGGTCCTCAAGCCTCCGGATGGCGGTCATCACATCGCAGAGCATCAGTTCCGCGCGGTCGGTAAAACGCGTCGTCTCCAGATTTTTACGGATACACTCAGCGGCCTTCCGGCTGTTCTCCACGAGAACGGCACGGGAAGCGCCGCGGCTGAGCGCTTCAATGGCGATGGCGCCGCTGCCCGAAAACAGGTCAAGGAATTCGGAATCAGGAAGATCAAACTGCAGAATGTTAAAGAGGGTTTCTTTAATCTTATCCCCGGTAGGTCTGGTTTCCAGTCCGTCCAGTGTTATCAGGCGCAGTCTCCGCGCGCTGCCAGCGATCACTCTCATGCAAGGCTCCGTTTCACAGCTCTTAGGATGTTCAAAATAGATTATAATATTTTCCTGTTGATCTAACAAGAAGATTTCAAGGAAAAAATCCTATAAATAAAATTATATGCCGAATGCGTTCTTCAGCACGGTAATATTCTCTCCGCGCACGGCAACAATATCAAACCTGCAGGGCGTCAGTTCGGAATAGCCGCGGCTCCTCAGATAAAAGCGCGCGGTGAGAAGGATCCTCTCCTGTTTGCGCCTGTCCACGGCCTCAAGGGGGTCTCCGCAGCGCGAATCCTTCCGGTACTTGACCTCGATAAAGACGAGGTAGCGCCCGTCCCGGCCTATCAGGTCAATCTCTCCCTGCCTGCAGCGGAAATTCTGCTCAAGGATCTGATATCCGTGCGCGGTAAGCCACTCTTTTGCCAGATGTTCCTGCTGTTCTCCCAAAGCTCTTCTGTTCAGCATACTCCACGATCAGCCCAGTATGGACTTAAGAAAGGTTCTCCGGTGGATGGGACACGGGCCGTATTTCCGGATGGCGGCGATATGCTCCGCGGTACCGTAGCCCTTGTGTTTCGCGAACCCGTATTCCGGCCAGAGACGGTCGTATTCCTCCATCATGCGGTCCCTCGTGACCTTCGCCATGATGCTTGCCGCCGCGATGGAGATGCTTTTCGCGTCACCGTGAATGATCTTCACCTGCTTCTCCGGCTCAATTCCGGGAATGACAACCGCGTCATTCAGGAACAGGCCGGGTTTTACGGAGAGCCCGTCTACGGCCAGCCGCATTGCCTCATACGTAGCCTGCAGAATATTGATTTCATCCACACGCTCCGCCGGGACAATGCCTACGTGGAAGCTCACCGCTTTTTCGGCGATCTCCCGGAAAAGCAGCTCCCGCCTTTTTGCGGAAACCTTCTTGGAATCGTTCAGGTGCAGGATACGGATACCCTCCGGAAGGACAACCGCTCCCGCCGCGACCGGCCCCGCCAGAGGTCCCCGGCCGGCTTCGTCCACGCCGCAGATAAAGGGAATACTGCTGTATTCCTTCTCATAGGCGCTCATAGCTTCCAGCCGTTCCAGTTCCTTTTCCAGCTTTTCTCCTGTCAGCTCCCTCATTCTGCGGAAACCTCCTCCCGAATTGTCTCCTGTTCCGGCAGCTCCAGCGTGATACGGCCCATCCTGCCGTTTCGGAAGTCTGTCAGGAGCAGCATCGCTGCGCGGTCGTAATCGATGATTCCTCCGGATTTGATGCAGCCGCGGGCCTTTGCCTCACACTCCAGGATGGAAAGCGCATCGGAGAGGCCGTTCACGTCCCCTTTCAGGTATTCCCGGAGCAGATCCGGGTAATTCTCATTCATAAAATCGATAAGCGCCAGCACCAGCTCCCCGGACGGAAGGACCTCATCCTTGATGGAACCCAGGAGGGCCAGATTGCGGCTCACGGTGTCGTCGTCAAACTTCGGCCACAGAATCCCCGGCGTGTCGAGCAGCTCCAGGGTGTTGTCCAGCTTTATCCACTGGTCAGACCTGGTGACGCCCGGTTTGTTCCCGGTTTT
>ONXW01000049.1 GCA_900321915.1 uncultured Eubacteriales bacterium | reverse complement strand
GCGGGGGAAAGGGTGCCTTTTATCCGGAACCCGCTCCCGGACAGCCTGATATCATCCCTGGAGGTGACCGTGAAGTCCCTGGTATCCTCACCTACGATAAGGCCCGGCTCCTTCTCGGAAACGCCCATATGGTAGAGGCGGTTCAGGAATTCATTTGTCTTGATGTTGTCCGTGGTTCCCTCCGGCCCTGTCCGCCGGATCAGCCGGTTGTCCAGGAAGTAGTACTTGTATTCCCTGCCGTCAATCTCGGCGCAGATGAGGATCGGGCCGTATTTTGAGTATGTCTTTTCCGATACTGCCGGATTGTCAAAATAAAAATCCGCACCTCCGTAGGCGTAGCCGTATTCCCGGCAGAGCTCCGCCACATCCGACCACTCATACCACTCGGAAGCCTTGAGCACGATGACGGAATCATCCTCATTCCGTGTCATCACCTGCCAGCCGTTATACATAACTTTCCCCTTTTCGGCGGCTTTGGCGACTTTATCGATCTCGGCGGCTGTCTTTGCCACATTTTTCTCGTTTGCCTGTTTCACAAGATCCGGAACTGTCCCGGTGTCTTGCTGCGCTCCGAAAGCGGCCGTGGATGTCAGCATCAGGACCGCCGCCGCGGCGGCAGCCGTTTTCAGGAATCCCGCTAATTTTTTCTTCATATACGTCTAACTCCTTTCTCCGCCAGCGGTACCTCGGAAGCGCCTCTTTCCAGTGTGCTCAGGGAGGCAGCCTCGCAGGCTTTCCCGCAGGCCTCTCTCAATGTCATTCCCTTCAGGATTCCGCAGATGAAATGCGCTGCCATGCAGTCCCCGGCCCCCGTCGTATCCACAGGGGTTACCGGAAGTGCCGGCACCCGGCCGGATTCCTGTTTTGTCCTGTAATATGCCCCTCTTTCGGCGCACTTGATCACCACACAGGAGGCGCCGTTCCGGAGGTAAACCTCCGCCGCCTCTTCCGGGGTTTCTGTGTGCGTCATGGAAAGGGCGTCTTCCTCGCTGGGCAGGAAATAGTCCAGCAGGGGAAGGAAAGGACGGATTCCGGGAAGTCCCTGGTTTTTCTTGTCCGACCCGAGATCCGCGAAGGTGAGGATCCCCCGGCTTCTGCAGTGTTCCAGAAGTTCCGGGAGCCCGTCCTCCTCCAGATAAGGGAGGCAGAAAAGGCTCGCGACGGACAGCGCCCGGATGTCCGCTGTCCGGATCCATTCGCAGTCTCTGCGGTACACCTGCGGATGCGCGCCGTTATTGGAAAACGCGTTCCTCTCCCCGTCCTCCCGCAAAAGGATCAGGGAAGTCCCCGTCTCCCGGTCAGGGGATTCCGTAATGTATCTCACGTCCACGCCCCGCTTCCGCAGGGCTTCCTTCGCCAGCATGCCCGGCATATCCTTTCCCACACAGCCTGAGATGGCCACCGACATGCCGAGGTCCGCCATGCGGACTGCCTGGTTTGCGCCGTCCCCGCCGATGGCGAGATGTATCCCGCCGATTCTCTGTTTTTCTTTCCAGCACTCCTGTCTTCCGACAGATTCCGCGGTAATGTCCATCACCACCGTGCCGATGATTGCTGCATCCATGGATACGCCTTTCTCCGGGGCCGCCTGTACCTTTAACATCATTCCGGTTTCCACAGGAACAGACCTTCCGCCGCGGAGAGAGGCCGCAGCAGATCCAGAAGGCGCTCTGTCGGATTGTATACCGTCATATAGGTATCGCAGTCATTGATCATCAGAAGGGTTTCCTCCGACGGGACAAGCACGTAGAGTGTCCATGGTTCTCCCGTGACCAGAAGCCCTGCCGCCAGCTTTTCCGGGTCGGGGTTCTCTTCCCATCCTTCTTCCGGGTCCCCGCTTACGCGGATATCGTAATAGCAGTTAAGCTTCAGCAGGATATCCGCAAATTTCCTGTGTATCTGAGTTATTCTTCCCGGCTCCAGGAAGCAGGCCTCCACCGCGAAATACTGTCCCGGGGAATTTTCCGGCACCTGCCAGGGGAGGATATCAACAACCCAGTATGGTTTGAGCAGCAGCTCTTCCGTCAGGCCGGCCTCCCCTTCCGCCGGGACCGGCTTACCGTCAGGCCGCATCATCCATCCTCCGCAGCTTAAGCCACTGGCTCCAGCTTATCTCGTAATTCGTACCGTGATTCTCCTGCACATATTCATAGAGCAGGGGCATCATCATGGCCTTTTCCCTATAGAGGGGCGCTTTGTAGCTGTCGGAATCCTCTGTATAAAAGGGGTAGCCGCCACCCAGCATGGTATGCCGGACAACAACATCCTGCATTGGCACTTCCGGATTCCTCATCATATCACAGAGCGTCATCATGATTCCTGTGCGCCCATGCCCGGCCTTGCAGTGAAAGTGCAGCCATACCCCGTCCCGGTCAATACTCTTTGCGAACGCGATAAATGTGTCGATCTCTTCCGCTGTCGGCCAGGTATGGTCCGTTATGGGAATGCGGAGATACCTGAAACCCTCGCTCTCGACGAGTTCCTTTTCTGTCATGAAGGAGTCGATTCGGACACTGTTTTTTTCCTTCCCGTTCAGGGCGACGGTCTGACCTGTCACTGCCGCGAACCGCTGCGTCTCGTCAGCTTCGACCTGGGGAAGCGTCATTCCCGCGTTTGCCATGTTGTGGGACCCGTACCAGGAAACCGCAGTGCCTTCATTGATAAAGCCATGGCTCTCCTGCCGGAGATCCACGATATAAACGGTCCTTCCCTCCGCGCAGGCCCTGAGAGTCTGCGCCAGCTGCAGAAACTGCGGCCGGGAAAACTGCGCGCTTCCGGAGATATACAGCGTATCAAGCCCGGTTTTGTCCGGAACATACCCGGGTGCAATCTGATACTTGGAGGAGGGCTTTTTGAATTCATACATGTCCCCCTTCAGAATCCTCAGGTTGTCCGGGTCTTTGTGTTTTTCCGATGCTTTCTCGTCAACGCTCAGATAGGGCGATGTCGTCTGGGCATCCGCGGTCAGCTTCCCCGCGGGAAGAAGGGCGGCGGCAAGCAGTGCGAAAGCGAGCAGTAAAGCGGTTTTCCCCTGTATCCTCATGTCTTTTCCTCCACGCCCGCCGACGCGCCGGCCGCATTCGTGTCAGACTTCGCAGGTTCCGTCGCGCCCGTGTCAGCCTTCGCAGGTTCAGACGCGCCCGCCAGTTCATTGACAAGCTCCACCAGAGTCCGGTACACCTGATATGTGAGCATCTCCTTATCCTGCTCTTTGCAGTCAAAGGCGATGCGGGCGGTAGCTCCTCCCAGCTTGCCGGTATATGCGTTCTTAGAAGGCAGCTTTGAGACGCCCCAGTAATCCACATCTCCGATAATCTGCGGGAACTGT
>ONXW01000172.1 GCA_900321915.1 uncultured Eubacteriales bacterium | reverse complement strand
TTTGAACCCTCGCACCGTTACTAGCGACCTACTCCCTTTCCAGGGGAGCCCCTTCAACCACTTGGGTACTTCTGCCCGTGCCTGAATCTTTAATTATTATTCAGTTTTGCGACACTCCGAAAAAATCCGTCTCAAGTGTAGCTTTGCAAGAATACCATATCGGATGCCTGCTGTCAAGGACTTTTCAAAGGTTTTTTAAAACTTTTTTTTGCAAGGGGAAATTGTGCTTTTGCAACCCTTCCCGGAAGCCCGGGTCCGGACTGCGCATACAGCGAAAAAACGCTGCGGGCGGACCCTGTCCGGGTCCCTCCCGCAGCGTTCTTTCCGTTCAGGCTGTACCTGTTATCACAGAATTAAAGATTCTCTTCCATGAATTTGCTGATGGCTTCATAAGCGGCGTCTTCATCCTCACCCTCGAAGGTGAATTCCACTTCGCTGCCCTTGGTAGCTCCGAGAGACATAACGCCAAGTGTCTTGGATGCTTTCACTTTCTTGTCGCCCTTGGCAATGTTGATCTCGCTCTTGAATGTCTTTACGAGTTTGACAAGCTGGCCGGCCGGTCTTGCATGGATTCCTTCATTATCTGTGATCACGTACTTGAAAGTTTTCATAATCTCGATCCTCTCTGTTTATAATAGTGTTTCCATTATTATACACAATCTGTCAAAATTTCTCAATGCGCCGGCATCATTTTCCGGTACAAAGGTGATAAACAGATTACTGCAGGCCGGATTCTTCGGGAGAAAGCGGTTTTTTCAGCATCGAGAGGATTAAGCATCCCGCCACGGAACCAACCAGAAGGGCCACAAGGTACATCACCGGATTGGTGATAACCGCAATAACCCATGCGCCGCCGTGCGGTGCCGGGGACTGGCAGTGGAATGCTGCGGAAAGTCCGCCCGCAATGGCAGAACCGATAATACAGGACGGAATGACGCGTGCCGGGTCCGCTGCCGCGTAAGGGATGGCGCCCTCGGAAATGAAGGACAGTCCCATGATATAGTTGACCGGTCCTGCCTTTCTGTCGTTGGCAGTCCAGCGGTTCTTAAAGATGGTGGTGGAAAGAGCGATAACAATCGGGGGAACCATGCCGCCGACCATGACGGATGCCATGATGCTCTGTCCTGCTGCAGTACCTGCTTCCAGCATGGCGGTACCGAATACGTAAGCTGCCTTATTGAACGGGCCGCCCATGTCGATGGACATCATGCCGCCGACGACTGCGCCGAGAAGTACAAGGTTTGTGGTGCCCATGCCCTCAAGGACATTGGTCATACCGGTATTGATTGCGGCAAAGATCGGGTTGACGGTGAACATTACCAGGCCCATCAGGAGAATACCCACCAGCGGGTAAATCAGGACCGGCTTGATGCCTTCCAGGGAATCCGGAAGCTTATCGCAGGTCTTCTCCAGCCACTTGGTGATATAGCCGCCGACAAAACCGGCAAACAGTGCGCCCAGGAAGCCGCCGCCGACTGCAGCGCCGCCGGTGAGCCATCCCCAGGAATAACCGGCGCCCGCCAGGGAACCGCCGACAAAACCTACCGCAAGACCGGGACGGTCCGCAATACTCATCGCGATATAACCGGCAAGGATCGGAAGCATGAAGCCGAATGCCGTATCACCGGTTGCCTTGAAGAAGTGCGCTAACGGTGTGCTGGAACCATAGGAAGAGGTTCCCATTCCGGCGCGGTCCAGAAGGAACGCCAGGGCGATCATGATACCGCCGCCGACAACGAACGGAAGCATGTGGGATACACCGTTCATCAGGTGCTTATACAGGGTGTGGCCAAGGCTGTCCTTCTCGGTGGAAGCAGCTGCCGATGCCGCTGCGGAAGCGTCGCCGGAAAGAACCGGGGCCTCATTCGCGACAATCTTCTTGATAAGCTCTTCCGGCTTATTAATACCCGCGGAAACATTGGTCTGCAGAACCTGCTTTCCGGCGAATCTCGCAAGGTCGACATTCTTATCCGCAGCAATGATAATGCCCTTCGCGTGGGCAATCTCATCCGCCGTCAGGACATTCTTCGCGCCGACAGAACCCTGGGTCTCAGCCTTCAGGGTCAGGCCCATGGCCTTTGCCTGTTTTTCAAGGGCTTCCGCTGCCATGTAGGTATGGGCAATACCGGTCGGACATGCAGTGATGGCAAGAAGGTCAGGATAATCCCCTCCGGCCGCCGCGGCGGCTGCCTTTGCCTCTTTCGCGGCCTCTTCCTCAGCCTTTTCGTTCTCTGTCTTGTCGATGATAGCCAGGAACTCGTCCGCGTCCTTCGCTCCGCGGAGGGCATCGGTGAAATCGTCATCCATCAGCAGTGTGGACAGGCGGGAGAGAACTTCCAGATGTACATTGTCCTCTGTATTCGGGGCAGCAATCAGGAAAATAAGGTTGGACGGCTCCTCATCCGGAGCGTCGTAATCAACGCCGTCCGGAACGGTCATGGCAGCAAGGCCGGGCTTTGTGGCCGCATCTGTCTTGGCGTGGGGAATAGCGATTCCTTCGCCGATGGCTGTGGTGCTCTCCGCCTCGCGGGCAAGAACCGCCGCCTTATACTTTTCCTTGTCATTGATATTGCCGGCACTGACCATCAGGTCAACCATCTGGTTTATGGCATCCTGTTTATCAACAGGCGCGCCGCCGATCTTGATACTTTCTTTCTTCAGAAGATCAGTAATTTTCATCCTACGATTCCTCTTCCTTTCTTATAATGTGGCAAGAAGTGCCATAATCTCATCATGGGTAGCCAGATTTGCGGAAAATGCGCTCGCGCTTCCCGAAGAAATGCCCAGGCGGAAAGCCTGCTCATAGTCGCCGCTCTGCAGATATCCCGCCACAAAGCCGGCCACCATGGAGTCGCCTGCTCCCACGGAATTCACAACCTTCCCCTTCGGTGCCTCATGCATATGCACGCCGCCCTCTTCATCCACCAGGACAGCGCCCTCTCCCGCCATGGAAATCAGGACGTTTCTTGCGCCGCGCTCCTGCATCTTCTTTGCGTATGGAACAACCTCTTCCCTGGTCTTCAGCGTCACGCCGTAGATCTCTCCCAGCTCGTGGTTGTTGGGCTTGATGAGGAACGGCCTGTACTGCAGCACGTTGGTCAGCAGGTCCTTCGTGGCATCCACGACGATGCGGATATCTCTGCCCGCGAGTCTCTTCATGATCCGCTCATACATGTCATCGGGAAGCGAATCCGGAATACTGCCGGAAATAATCAGAACGTCGCCGTCCTGAATCGCGTCCAGCTGGGCAAAGAGCGCGTCGATTGCCTCCTGTCCGATGTCCGGTCCCTGACCGTTGATGTCCGTCTCGGTGTCTGTTTTCAGCTTGACATTAATGCGGGATGTACCCTTCGGCAGGACAATAAAGTCGCTGGCGCAGCCGAAATCCTCCGTCAGGCGACGGCAGATTTCATTGCCGGTAAAACCGGCGATGAAGCCCAGGGCTGTGCTCTCCATGCCGAGCGCTTTCAGTACGATGGAGACATTGATTCCCTTTCCTCCCGGGAGAATGTTCTCATAGGACATGCGATTGACTTCACCTGGTTTGTAATTGTCCACGTGAATCGCATAATCCAGTGCCGGATTGAAGGTTACCGTATAGATCATTTTCCACCAACCTCCTTTATATTAGTGTATGATGAATAGCCCTTGTCAGGCTTTTTATCCGTAATTATCACGGCATCCCCAAAGGCCGCGAAGGTCACCGAGGAAACCTGTCCGAATTTGCTGGAGTCACACAGGACATAACGGCGCGCGCAGCGCTCCATGGCCGACCTTTTGATCATAGCCTCCTCAGGGTCCGGAGTTGTGAATCCGTGCTCTGCATCCACCCCGTTGGTCCCGAAAAAACCGAGCCCGAAATTGTACTTCCGGAGAGTCTCCAGCGCCCCGCTTCCCACCAGCGCTTCCGTAACCCGCTTGAGCTCGCCGCCGAGAATAATGGTCCGGCAGCCCCTGGCGCTCAGTGCCTGCGCATGGGCGAGGGAATTCGTGACAAACACACACTGGGTCTGCTCCAGGTAATCCGTAATCAGCTGCGTTGTTGTCCCTGCATCGATATACACAAAATCGTCTTTCTTTATCAGGGATGCCGCATATTTTGCAATCCTGGCTTTTTCTTTATAGCGCAGCTGCATCTTCTCCCGCATCGACAGATCCCTGGTCGTGTAGGTGCTGCTCCTGGCTGTCGCCCCGCCGAAAACCTTATTCAGTTTTCCCATGGAATCCAGCGCTGTCAGGTCACGCCTGGCTGTGGATTCGGAAATGCCCAGCTGCTCTGTCAGCTCCTGGACAGTAACCGCCCTGTTCTTGTCCACCATTCGCAGGATAGCGTCATATCTCTTTTCTGTCAGCACCTTCATCCCCCCTGTCTGACAGTGACGGAAAAGTGTTTTCTTGTCCTCAGAAAACATTTTATAATCTTTTAATATTTTATCACAATAAAGCATTCAAAGTCAATCAATTTCAATCAAAAATGTTCACGCACGGAATCAGAAAAAGAACTGCGGAGCTTTTCGGAAACGCAGTTCTTTTTTCGCGGCCGTTAAAGGCTTTCCGTATCTCCCGGATACACCAGCCCCCACTGCTTCCGCAGCGTATCCATCAGTTCCATCACGAAAACCGTCTCGGCAAGGGGCATGGATGTGCTCTCGCCGGCACCATTTTCCAGAAGATCCCTGCACTCCAGAAATTCATATTCGTACCCCGATATCTGTTCCGGCATGCGGACTTCTTTTATGACGCAGTCCCTGTCGTCATAGGCTGTCACGATGAGGGGATTGTTGATATTGTCCACCACGATATAGCCGTGTTCCCCGTAAAATGTGCCGCGCCTGTCGGACCGGCCGAACATCCCTGCCTGGATGGCCGCCATGCGGCCGTCCTTATAGAACAGGGTGATATTCTCCTGCCCGTCCACGCCGCCGTCGGTCATCTGCACGGAGGATTCCGCTTTTTCCAGGTCTTTTCCGAAATGCATCAGGGCAAAGTTCAGCCCGTACACGCCCACGTCCAGAAGCGCGCCTCCGCAGAGTTCCCGCCGCACCAGCCTCTCCTTGTCATCGATATCATAGAAGAGGTTTGCCGTCAGGAACTTTATCTCGCCCACTATGCCGCTGTCCACCATCTCCTGGATAATCTTCCGGGAGGGCATGTACCGGGTCCAGATGGCTTCCGCCGCAAAAACGCCTTTCTGCGCGGCATAATTCTTTATCTTTTCCGCCTGCGCCGCATTTGCGGTAAATGACTTCTCGCACAGTACAGCCTTCCCGTAATCTATGCACATTTTCATCTGCTCAAAGTGAAGGGAATGCGGGGTTGCAATGTATACGAGATCAATATCCGGATCCTCGAGAAGCGCTTCATAGCTGCCGTAAGCCCTGGGAATTCCGTGCTTCCGGGCAAATTTTTCCGCCCGCTCCGCGGACCTCGAGGCAGCCGCCAGGCAGGTGATCCCCGGAAGCTTCTGAACAGTGGGAATGACGATTTCAGCAATCCTTCCTACACCTATTAAACCGACGTTCATGGAAAGTCCTCCTTCTCACAGCGAAATTTTTCTTTCTTTCAGAATAATTCAGGCATTATT